>NZ_SCOG01000007.1:0-188577 GCF_005502545.1 Microbacterium sp. Beta | reverse complement strand
CCTCCACCTCCACCTCCACCATCACCAAAGGTTCCGCTGCCACCGGGTTTCATGTCCGCAGCAGCTCCTTGCGTCGAACCGTCGGTCGGGAACGAGCAGCGCTGGTCGATCGTGGTGTTCGCCATCGCCGGCTCGGATCCCACCAGGCAGGGCCGCGGACGGAGGGTGCGCCATGTCGCATCCGGATCTCCCATCCACTGGTGGGGCGGGTTCGGTGGTGGTGCCAGCACAGCGCGACGCCGTTGTCGGTATGAGTCGCTCCACCGCGGGCGTGCTCGTCCACGTGATGGATCTCGCACCAGGCCGCGGGCACATGGCAGCCGGGGATGAGGCATTCACGGTCGCGGAGAGTGATCGCCCGGCGTTGGTGGGCATTGAAGATGCGGTCGGAGGTGTGGATTCCGATGATGCGCCCAGCCGGGTCGAACAGGACCCGCTGCACGCCGCCCCCACACGCGGTGTGCGCGGCGACTCCGGTGGACACGGGGGTGTCGATCCCTTCGATGCGAGCCCATCCGGAACCTTTGGCGTAGTCCTCGGCGGTGACGGTGACGACCAGCGTCGGTGCGGCACCTCCCAGGCGGGGCGTGTCATCGTGACGTGCAGCGATGGAGAGCACGGCGGCGAGCGTGTCGTGCTGCTTCTGCGCGCGCGTCCGGGGGTCGATCGTCCGCACCGGGTCCTCGGATGGCAGGAAGCCATCATCCGCCCCCTCGGCGTCCGGCGAAGAGGTGTGCGCCGTGTCAGAGGGCCGGAAAGCGACACCAGGTCGCGGCGGGCCGTCGACCTTCGGGTTCAGGTATGCGTCGAAGAGGCGTCGCAGCTGTCCTGCGACCTCGGGGAGCAGCCCACCCCGGATCGGGATCACCCCGTCCTTGGCCCGACCGAGGACGATCCCCCGCGCCCGCATGGCGATCTCGTCCGCAGGCTCGGCACCATCCGGATCGAGGTACTGCACGATCACCTGCGCCAGCACCCGCAGGTCTTCCGGAGTCGCCGGAGGAGCGGTGTCGTCGTCGACCTCCGACTCCGCACCGCCGTGGTCATCCGCGCGCTGCTCGGTGACCGGAAGCCCGCGCGCATACGCCGCCAACTCCGCATCGGCCCGCAACCTGTCCGCCGTTCCCACCCTGGCGCCGGCCCGTTCGATCGGACCGATCGCCCCGAGAACCCCGTCGACCCCCACCGTCCCCTCGAGGAGGGACGCGCGCAATGCCGGCCACCGTGCCGGCAACCAGCCGCCCGACGTCAGATCGACCTCCCGCCGCACCGCCCGCGCGGCCTTCACGACCCGGGTGGCACCCGTCGCATCCACCCGCAGCACCCGCTGCAGAAGCTCGCCGACGGTTCGGCACCCGAAGAGGCCGCAGAACGCGAGGTCGCCCGAACCCGCCGGGCGTGACTCCACCGATGCGACGACCTCCACCACCACGGCCTCCACGCGCCGCTGCGCTTCACCCGCCATTCGCAGCAGCTCCATCTTCGATGCGTCGCTCAAACCCACCACTGCCTCGGAACGCAGCACCGCATCCAGGTCGGCGACGACCTGGATGAGCGCATCCACAGGAGTGTTCATACCCGAAGTCAACTCGGGGCCACCGACATTCATCCCGGGATAAGCCCAGTTCAGAGCAGTATTCCAGAACACAGATAGAGGCCTCCAACACTCCACAAAGCCGGTGGACTGCGAGTACTCCACAGCTGCCGCGCACCGAGAAGCCATGGCATCCCGAACACTCCGCACGGG
This sequence comes from Microbacterium sp. Beta, assembly GCF_005502545.1. Classification (NCBI taxonomy): domain Bacteria; kingdom Bacillati; phylum Actinomycetota; class Actinomycetes; order Micrococcales; family Microbacteriaceae; genus Microbacterium; species Microbacterium sp. Beta. The sequence goes on along the minus strand of NZ_SCOG01000007.1, from coordinate 186,830 downwards.
ATGCAGAATCGACACACCGCTGGCGTCACGCTCTCCGCGGATATCGACGGAGGACAGAGCGCGGCGAAGGCCACATCGATGCCGACGCGTCCGATCTCGATTTGACGCTCGCGAGATCACGAATTAAATTACAGATCGGTAACGGTGGCATCCGGGGGGATCGACCGCCGCGTACATCTGCCTCCCGGAAGGATCCCGTCACGAATTCCCTGCCCCCCGAGCGCGCTCACGAAGCCTCGGAAGCTCCGACAGAAGTCCCCGATCCGACTCGACCGCTTCTCCGTCGTCATCGTCGACGCCAGGCGACCGCAGACGCGCACTCCTCCCTTCCGTCGAACGCCGCCGACACGCTCCCCCTCGCCGACGCGACCTCTTCGTCCGCCGAAGCCCTCGTGCCCGAAGCAGGCCCCGCACCCGCAGCCGACCTCGTGCCCGAAGCAGACCCCGCACCCGCAGCCGGCCTCGCACCCGACGCAGACGCCGCGCCTGTCGCCCCGTCACTCAGGTCCTCGCGCGCACGCCGCAGAGCCGCGGCAGCTCACACAGCGACCGCAGCCGCGGACTCGACCCAGGACGAGACAGCCCTCCACTCGCAGGCGACGCAGACTCAGGCACGGTCTCAGACGAAGCCGACTCCAGCGACGGCACCGCGCGCAACGCAGCCCCAGACGACGGCACCCCAGACCGCGGCGCCCCAGACAACGCAGTCCCCGCCAACACAGCCCCAGACCACGGACCCCCACCCCCAGGCAGCACAGGCCCCCCGTTCCTGGGATCCTCGCCTGCGCCCCCGACACATGGCTCCTCGCGCGGCGTCGACTCCTCAGACCCGGGTCCGCCGCGAGAAGCGCACGTGGGCGAAGTCCAAGGCACTCGGCGCCACCCTGGCGATCGGGGTCCTGATCACCGGAGCCGCGCTTCCTGCATTGAACCCCACCAGCGGCCCCGCGGCTGCTGCCAGCGCCCCCGTCTCGACTCTTGCCGACGGAATGTCCCAGTCCTACACATCGAAGAACGAGATCCGGGCGGAGATCGCCCCGCGCGGCAACTTCTCGGCGACGACGCCCGAGGAGATCAAGGAGACGCGCTCCCGTGCCGCGGCCGCCGCGATCGCCGCAGGCATGCCGCTGGGAAGCGCGCTGGACATCCCCCTCGCCGGACGCATCGTGATGCCGATGGCCGACGGAACATACTCCTTCACCGACGGGTTCGGCGCCTCACGACCGGGTCGATCGCACCTCGGACAAGACTTCGCCGCGCCGGTCGGCACTCCGATCAACGCCGCCATGAAGGGCTGCGTCTCCCGATCGACGGAGAGCTACCAGGGCTACGGCGTGACGATCCAGATCGAGAGCATCGTCGACGGACAGGCCGTGAGCACCGTCTACTCGCATATGACCTACGGAAGCCGGGCTGTCGAGGTCGGCGACTGCGTCGACGAAGGCCAGTACATCGGGGACGTCGGATCGACCGGCTACGTCTTCGGGTCGTGCCTGCACTTCGAGGTCCACATCAACACCGTCGCCGTGGATCCCCTGCCCTGGCTCAAGAAGAACGTGAGCTGACCCGCAGCGTCCACCCCCTCCGGCCACGGCGATCCCCCTAGGCTGGATGGATGACTCCGCTGGTGATCCGCGACGCCCGCGCCGAAGATGCCGACAGCATCGCCGGCGTGCACGTCCGCTCCTGGCAGGCGGCCTACCGTGGACTCATCGATCAGTCCGTCCTCGACGGACTGTCCGTCGAGGAGCGAGCCGAGGGTTGGCGGCGCATCATCGCGGAGCCGCTACCCACGGGCCTCGGCACCCTCGTCGCCGTGCGGGGCGACCGCCTGGTCGGCTGGGCATCGCTGGGCTCCGGCCGCGACCCCGACGGGCTCGCCGACGGCGAGGTCTACGGCATCTACGCAGACCCCGCCGCCTGGTCGACGGGTGCGGGCCACGCCCTGCTCGAGGCGGCGGAGCAGCGGATCGCCGAGGCCGGGTACGCACGCGCGTACCTGTGGGTGCTCGATGGGAACGATCGCGCGGATGCGTTCTACGCACGCCACGGCTGGGACGAGGACGGCGCGGTCAAGATCGAGGAGCGCCCCCAGCTCACCCTGCGTGAGCACCGTCGTGTGAAGCAGCTCGCCCCCTGAGCGCCCGGGGCCCCTCGCCGGCCCCTTCAGTCGAGCGCACTCATCACGTGCTTGATGCGCGTGTAGTCGTCGAAGCCGTACTGCGAGAGGTCCTTGCCGTAGCCGGAGTGCTTGAATCCGCCATGGGGCATGTCCGACACGAACGGGATGTGCGTGTTGATCCATACGCACCCGAAGTCGAGGTCGCGCGAGAAGCGCATCGCTCGAGCATGATCGGTCGTCCACACCGAGGCGGCGAGCGCATAGGGCACGTCGTTGGCCATCCCCAGGGCCTCGGCGTCCTCGGTGAACGACTGCACCGTGAGAACGGGTCCGAAGATCTCACCCTGCACGACCTCGTCGTCCTGATGCACACCGGAGATGATGGTGGGCTCCCAGAAGTAGCCGCGATCTCCCCGGCGGCGTCCACCGGTCTCGATCGTCGCGTGCGCGGGGAGGCGGTCGATGAAGCCCTGCACCTGCGCGAGCTGGGCCGCACTGCTCAGCGGCCCGTAGAGCACACCGTCCTCGCGCGGCCCCCCGGTGCGGGCGTGCGTCTGCGCCCTCGCGACCAGCGCGGCGACCAGTTCATCGTGGAGTGAGGCGTGCACCAGCACCCTGGTGGCGGCGGTGCAGTCCTGTCCGCCGTTGAAGAAGGCGCCGGTGGTGATGCCCTCGACGGCCTTCTCGATCGAGGCGTCGGCGAACACGATCGCCGGAGCCTTGCCGCCGAGTTCGAGATGCACCCGCTTGACGTCGTTCGCCGCCGAGCGTGCGACGGCCATGCCCGCCCGCACCGAACCCGTGATCGCGACCATCTGCGGCGTGGGGTGCTCCACCAGGGCGACACCGGTGTCGCGGTCGCCGAGCACCACGTTGAGGGTGCCCACCGGCGTGTGAAGCGCGACGATCTCGGCGAGAAGCAGCGTCGTGAGCGGTGTCGACTCGGCGGGCTTCAGCACGACCGTGTTGCCGGCGGCGAGCGCGGGCGCGATCTTCCACACCGCCATGTTCAGCGGGTAGTTCCACGGGGTCACCTGGCCGATCACACCGACCGGCTCGCGACGCACGAACGAGGTGTGTCCGGCGAGGTACTCCCCCGCGGCCCTGCCCTCGAGGCTGCGGGCGGCACCCGCGAAGAAGCGCAGCTGGTCGATCGACTGCATGATCTCGTCCGAGACCAGGCTCGCGCGCGGCTTGCCGGTGTCCTGCGACTCGAGGTCGGCGAACTCGTCTGCGCGCGACTCCATCTCGTCGGCGATGCGGAAGAGCGCCAGCTGCCGCTCCCCTGGCGTGGTGTCGCGCCAGATCGGGAAGGCCGCAGCCGCAGCTGCGTAGGCGGCATCGACGTCGGTGACGTCCGACACCGGGAGCTCGCCGTACGCGTCTTCCGTGACAGGATCCAGAAGCGGCATCCGACCGGCGCCGTGTGCGGGCACGTACTGTCCGCCGATGAAGTTCTGCAACGGCGCTGAATCCTTCAGAAGATGAGTCGACATGGGGTCATGGTATCGACATCCCTGCGGAATCTGAAGATACCTCCCGTAGATTCGACTGAATCAGTTGCGGGATCACACATCCACTGACAATATCGACACATGAGCACGAAGCCGTCCCAGCCTGCCCTTGATGACATCTCGAAGCGCATCGTCGAACTGCTGCAGGAGGACGGCCGCCGCCCCTACGCCGAGATCGCGCGGGAGGTCGGGCTGAGCGAGGCCGCCGCTCGTCAGCGCGTGCAGCGGATGACCGAGGCGGGCATCATCCAGATCGTGGCGGTCACCGATCCGATGCAGCTCGGCTTCCACCGCATGTCGATGATCGGCATCCGGGTCTCCGGCAACCCGCGCGAGATCGCGCAGGAGCTCACAACGATCCCTGAGCTGGCCTACGTGGTCGTGACGCTCGGCACCTTCGACATCCTCGTCGAGGCGGTGTGCGAGAACGACGAGCACCTCATCGAACTCATCGCCACCCGCATCCGCACGATCCCCGGCATCACGCACACCGAGAGCCTGCTCTACGCCGGCCTGTACAAGGACCTCTACAACTGGGGCACGCGCTGACGCGAGCCTCCGAGGAACGGAGAGAACGATGGGCACCACCGTCTTCGAACGCCAACGACCTTCAGCGAGCGTCATCGACGCCTCGCTCCGGGACACCGCCCTGCGGGTGTTCTGGCTCGACGACGTCGAGCGGCCGACGCACCCGCCGTTGAACGGCACTGTCCGTGCCGACCTCGCCATCGTCGGCGGAGGGTACGCCGGACTGTGGACCGCGGTGCGCGCCAAGGAACGCGACCCCGAACGTCGTGTCGTCCTGCTCGAAGCCTCGCGCATCGCCTGGGCCGCCTCCGGGCGCAACGGCGGATTCTGCGAGTCGAGCCTCACCCACGGCCATGAGAACGGCGTCAGCCGATGGCCGGAGGAGATCGACCGGCTCGAGGAGCTGGGCCACGCGAACCTCGATGGGATCGGTGAGACGGTCGAGCGGTACGGCATGGATGCGGAGTTCGAGCGCACGGGTCAGCTGGCGGTCGCCGTCGAGCCGCACCAGGTGGACTGGTATCGCGAAGAGCCCGGCTTCCTCGACCGCGAAGCCGTGCAGGCCGAGGTGCACTCGGAGACCTTCCTCGCCGGAGACTGGGATCGCGACGGCTGCGCCATGGTGCACCCCGCCAAGCTCGGCGTCGAGCTGGCACGCGTGGCCGCCGACCTCGGCGTCGACATCCACGAGCACAGCATCGTCCGCGCGATCGAGGGCGACGGGTCCGGTCCGATCACCCTGGTCACTCCGGACGGCCGTGTGGTCGCGGACGCCGTCGCCCTCGGCACCAACGTCTTCCCCTCGCTCCTCAAGCGCAACCGGCTGATGACCGTTCCGGTGTACGACTACGTGCTGATGACCGAGCCGCTCTCGACCGCACAGCTGGCATCCATCGGATGGTCGAATCGTCAGGGTCTGGCCGACAGCGCCAACCAGTTCCACTACTACCGGCTCACCGAGGACAACCGCATCCTGTTCGGCGGCTACGACGCCATTTACCACTTCGGCGGTAAGGTGCGTGCGGAGTACGAGGACCGCATCGAGAGCCACCGCAAGCTCGCCTCCCACTTCTTCACGACCTTCCCGCAGTTGGAGGGTCTCCGATTCACGCACCGCTGGGCGGGAGCCATCGACTCGTCGAGCCGCTTCTGCGCGTTCTTCGGCACCGCCCGCAAGGGACGCGTGGCGTACGCGACCGGCTTCACGGGCCTGGGGGTCGGCGCGGCGCGTTTCGCCGCCGACGTCATGCTCGACAAGCTGTCCGGGGAGCAGACGGAGCGCACGGAGCTTCGGATGGTACGTGAGAAGCCCATCCCGTTCCCGCCGGAGCCCGCGGCGTCGATCGGCGTCAATCTCGTGCGCGCCGCCATGAACCGGGCCGACCACAACCAGGGCAGGCGCAACCTGTTCCTCAAGGCGCTCGACGCTGTCGGCATGGGCTTCGACTCGTGAACGGTCTCGCCGCGGGGAGTGCAGTGGATGTCGGGGCCCTGCCCCTCGCGCATGAGCCGCTGTCCTCCGACGACGTGCTCTCCGGCACGCCGACGACCGCGATCCGCGAGCTGGCGACGCTGGGCGGCATCGAGATCGGCGTCTGGGAGATGACGCCAGGCACCGCGACCGACACCGAGGCCGATGAGGTGTTCGTGGTGCTGTCGGGTCACGCCACGATCGCGTTCGCCTCGTCCGGGCTGCCCGATCTGGAGGTCGGACCCGGCTCCGTCGTGCGTCTCGCCGACGGAATGCGCACGACCTGGACCGTCACCGAGACCCTCCGCAAGATCTACGTCGCCTGAGTCCGCACCGAGGGCGCTCTCGAATCAGGTCGCGCGCAGCAGCGGACGCACGGACGCGTAGGCATCGGCGACGTCGCGCGTCGGCACGTCGTAGACCCGGGCGATGCCCACGGCATCCCGATGGCGCGGCCACCCGGGGTCACCTCCGGCGATGAACGCGACGGCCGCTCCGTGCACCTCGTCAGCCAGCTCCTGCGGAGGGTTCGGTCCGGCGAGTGGCTCCATGGCGGGGCCGTCGAGGCAGTCGAAGAAGAACGGCACGTCGAGGCAGTGCTCGGCGAAGCCGAAGTGCCCTGACGGCCAGGAGAACCGGTACAGCCAGGTGGGTGCCGAGCCGCGGTCGGCGAGCACGTTCAGCAGCGCCGTCCGGAACATCCGGTCGGTCAGCAGACGCCCGCCCAGGCGCGCTTTGCCGAGGCCGGCGATGTCGGCGTTCGCGGCGAGGTATTCCCTCCGTACGGCTTTCGGCAGTCCCAGCTTGTTCAGCAGGAGCGACCTCGGCACCCAGCGCAGCTTCTTCTCGGCCCCGGAGAGGACCATCGTGAACTCGTCGTCCGCCGCCCCGAGGACGAGCGGCTTGTCCGCGCCGACGCCGGCCCGCAAAGCCTCGCGCGTGGAGCGCGGCAGCAGATCACCGTCGACCGTCGGCCCGAGTGGGAGCCCCTCGTCGATCACGCTGCCCAGGGACGAGGGACCGAGCTCCGTGGCCTTCTTCTGCAGTTCGAGGATGCGTTCTTCGCGCAGCGACGAGAACCCAGCCACGGTCGGCTCGACCCCCGCCGCCGCGGCGAGCGCACGCCCGAAGGCCTCCGACCGGGTGGCACTCACATCGGCGAGCGCGCCCGAGATCGCGTAGACGCCGTGGAACAGGTGTTGCGCCTGCTCCATGCCGAGCAGGGTGAGCACCGCACCGCCGCCCGCGGACTGTCCGGCGATCGTGACGCGTGACGGATCCCCGCCGAACTCCGCGATGTTCTGCTGCACCCATTCGAGGGCGAGCAGCCAGTCGCGCACACCACGGTTCGAGGGCGCATCCTCGATCCAGCCGAAGCCGTCGAAGCCCAGCCGATAGGAGAGCGAGACCGTGACGACGTCGTCGCGGTTGAAGTTGCGGCCGTCGTACCAGGGGCTGGCAGGCGAGCCCGCGAAGTAGCCGCCGCCGTGGATCCACACGAGCACAGGGAGCCCGACCTCCTGCCCCGCGCGGCTCGGGTTCGGAGTGAACACGTTCACGTTGAGCGTGGCGTCACCCTCGATGCTCGGCTCGGGGATGAGCGTGACGCCGGGGTCTCCGCGCTGCGCGGTCGCCGCGAACTCGAGCGCATCGCGCACGCCCTCCCACGGTGCCTTCGGCACGGGCGCCTGGAAGCGCAGCGCACCGATCGGTGCTTCGGCGAACGGGATTCCGAGGAAAGCCGCCGATCGGGGATTGCCCCGCCCTCCCGTGGTCGGACGCCAGCGGCCACGCACTCGTCCCGCGGCCGTGGCCACCTCGACGAAGTCGGCGGTCGTCTCGGAATCGGTATCGGTCATGACAGTATTCTCCCGGTCATTCCCGGTCATCAGCGCACTCCCTTGATCGGCGCGGTCGCCACGGCGGCGAGGATCACGAACACGATCGCGAAGACGAACAGCATCGCGTAGCCTCCGAGCGCCGTGATGATGACACCGCCGATCGCGGGGCTCAGGGCCTGCGGCACGTTGGTCGCCACGTTCAGGATGCCGAGGTCCTTCCCCGCGGAGACGCCCTCGTTCGGCAGCACCTCGGTCATCAGCGCTGCATCCACCGACATGTAGAGCCCGAAGCCGACCCCGTTGATGATGCTCATCAGGATCATGCCGGTCATGTTCGGCTGCAGCAGCGGCATCGCCAGCCCTGCCACCATCACGACGGATGCGGCGTAGATGAAGACCTTGCGGCGACCGACCCTGTCGCTCCACCACCCGGAGAGACCGATGGCGACCAGGGTCGGGATGAAGGCCACGAGGGTGAGCGTGACGACGGCGCCCTGGGCCTCCGCCAGGGGCAGCCCGATGTAGTCGGTGAGCATGTAGAGCTGGTACGAGCTGACGACGAAGTAGCCGAGGATCAGCAGGAACCGCGCCCCGAACGCCCAGGCGAAGTCGGGGTGGCGGCGCGGATCGATCCAGAAGCCCCGGAAGAAGGCGCCCCATCGGAACGGGGCCACCGCGGCGTGCTTCGACGACCAGTCGCGGTTCACCACGGCGAACAGCAGCGCCGCCACGATCACGGCACCGCCGAACGCCGCGTAGCCGATGCCGATCTGCGCGGCGAACGCCCCGGCGAGCATGATGCCCACCGTCATGCCGACCTGCGTGCCGATACCGATCATCGCGCTCGCGCCGCCGCGCTTAGACCGCGGGAACCTGTCGGCGGTGATGGCCGTCAGCGGAGCCTGGAAGAAGTTCAGCGCCACCTGGATGATGACCCAGAACACCGTGATCCAGAGGATGTCGGTCAACGAGCCCATGCCGAACAGGAAGATGCCGCCGATGATCGCGCCGAGCACCATCCACGGCACCCGGCGTCCGAACCGCGAGCGCGTGCGATCGCTCAACGCCCCGACGATCGGCTGCGCGAACAGCGTGAAGACGAAGGAGATCGTGGTCACGACGGCGAGGTTGCCGACCTTGTTCGCCTCGTCGATCATCAGTACCTGGCTGGGCAGCAGGATCGCGATGAGTCCGCCGTAGGTGGCGAACAGGGTCAGCGAGGCGATCAGCAGGCTGGGCAGCAGCCGCCGATTCGCGGGCGGACTCGCCGCCGGTTCCCCCGCGGCGGGCGGAACGGCGCGGATGGTGCCAGTCGGGGCGACTTCAGCGGCGGGGTCGAGCGGGGACACGGACATGTCGGCTCCTCGTTGAGCGTGATCGGGTCGGTGAGCGTGATCAGGTCAATACCAAACGATGTTTGGTATTCGTCGGACATGCTGACAGATCGTCGACTGTCCGCGCAAGCGTTTCACGAACGTTGTTTGGTTTTTGTGATCCGAGCGTGACGGTTACCCTGGAGCGATGGCTACACGGGGGGCATACGCGAAGGGCGTCGCCAAGCGCGAGGAGATCCTCGAGGCCGCACTCGCCGTCGTGGCCGAGCACGGCTACCGCAAGGCGTCGGTCCGGGAGATCGCGGACGCCGCCGGACTCAGCCCGGCGGGCCTGCTGCACTACTTCGGCAGCAAGGAGGAGCTGTTCGTCGCGATCCTCCGCGCCAGAGACGACCGCGACGAGCAGCACTACGCCGGCGAAGACGCCTCGGCCGCGTTCCTCGCGGTCATCCGTCACAACGCATCCGTCCCCGGTCTCGTGCAGCTCTACGCGCAGTTGGCCGCCGAAGCCGGGGATCCTGCCCACCCCGCCCACGCCTACTTCCGCGAGCGCACCGAGCGCATCGAGACCTTCACCCGCGCTCAGCTCATCATCGACCAGGAACAGGGGCGGATCCGCGCCGACCTCGACCCGGCATGGGTCGTCCGCACCCTGCATGCCTTGGCCGATGGGCTGCAGGCTGCGTGGATGCTCGATCCCTCGCTCGACATGGCGGCAGAGATCGAGCGGTTCCTCGTGCTGCTCCGCCCCTCCTGACGGAACGGTCGCGGCTACTCCGGCCGAGTGTGGTTCAACGAAGCGACGTCACCTCGGCGTGCGGCATCCGCGTCTTCATTATCCTGACGGCCTCGGGGTTGTCGTCGACCAGCACGGCGTCGCGTCCGAGGGTCGAGGCCACCGCTCCCGTCGTCCCACTGCCCGCGAAGAGGTCGAGCACACGGTCGCCAGGACGACTCGACGCCGTGACGATGCGCCGCAGGATCCCCTCGGGCTTCTGCGTGGGATAGCCGGTCTTCTCCCGACCGGCGGTGGGCACGATCGTGTGCCACCACACGTCGGTCGGCAGTTTGCCGCGCGCCGCCTTCTCGGCGGTGACGAGCCCAGGCGCCATGTACGGCTCGCGGTCGACCTCGTCGGAGTTGAACACGTACCCTCGAGGGTTCTTCACGTACACCAGGATCGTGTCGTGCTTGGTGGGCCAGCGGCTGCGCGACTTGGCGCCGTAGTCATACGCCCAGATCAGCTCGTTGAGGAAGCAGTCCCGCCCGAACACCGCGTCGAGCATGACCTTCGCGTAGTGCGCCTCCCTGTAGTCGAGGTGCAGGTACAGCGTGCCGTCGTCGGCGAGCAACCGCCAGGCCTCTTCGAGCCGTGGCATCAGGAACGAGCCGTAGTCGTCGAAGCGGTCGTCATAGGCGCGCAGCATCCCGCGCACCCGCTCGTAGGCGTGTCCGTGGAAGCCGTGCCGCACCTCGGTGTCAGCGGCCGGCGCGGTCTCTCCCGGCTCCGGTGAAGAACTCCGCAGATCCGTGCCGGTCACCCCCACGAGGTCGTGGATCCCCGGGACCGGTTCCGTGGCCGGCACCGGTTCTTGAGGAGTTCCCAACATCCGCCGTGCGGTCACCACCTGCCGCTCCTGCGTGCGGCCGGTGTTGAACGGCGGGTCCAGGTACACAAGCGTGAACGAACCGGAAGGCAGGGTCGCGGCGACGGCGAGGTTGTCGCCCTCGACGATCGTCACCGCACCCGGTACGAGCGGCTGCGGTACGACCGGCTCCGGCACGACCGGCTCTGACACGGACACGGTGTCTGCCACGACGTCAGGGGTGTCCGCCGCAGGGGGGAGGTGAGGGGCCGGCGCCGTCACGGCACCCGATGCAGCCAGGCCTCGGTGGCGAACTTCGATTCGACGAGCGCCTCGGCGGCGGCGTACTCGTCGGCCGAGATCGACCCGGTCTCGGCGTCGGTCAGCGAGCGGAAGGTGTCCTTGAACCGTTCGATGATCTCCGCGCGCTCGAGGCCGGTCTGGCTGCGCAGCGGGTCGACGCGCTTGGCGGCAGAGGCGGTTCCCTTGTCGCTGAGCTTCTCCCGTCCGATGCGCAGCACCTCGGTCATCACCTGACCGTCGATGTCGTACGACAGGGTCGCATGGTGCAGCACTCCGCCGTTCGCCAACCGCTTCTGGGCGGCGCCGCCGATCTTGCCGGTCGGGCTCGCGATGTCGTTGAGCGGCTGGTAGACGGCATCGATGCCGAGCGAACGCAGCGCCTGCAGCACCCAGTCGTCGAGGAAGGCGTAGGAATCGGCGAAGGTCATCCCCGCCACGAGTGAAGCCGGTACGTACAGCGAGTAGGTGATGATCTGCCCCGCGGCCATGAGCATCGCCCCGCCGCCCGAGATACGACGGACGACGTCGAATCCGTGCTTCGCAGCTCCCTCGGGGTCGACCTCGTTGCGGTACGACTGGAACGATCCGATCACCACGGCAGACTGGTCCCACTCCCAGATGCGCAGGGTGGGACGGCGACGCCCCTCGCCGACGCGGGAGGTGAGCACCTCGTCGAGCGCGAGGTTCATGCGTGGCGACGCAGCCTTCTCGTGCACGATCTCCCAGTCGAAGTCGCGCCACCCAGGGGCGGTCACGAGTGCGCGACGCACCGCGGTTCCGACAGCCTCCGGTGTGAACCCGAGCAGCTGTGCCCCGTCGGGCAGCGCGGCGCGGACGGCTGCGGCGATCGCCGTCGCGTCCGATTCCACGGGCAGTCCGTCGACGGCGGCGTTGATGTCGTCCAGCGCCGAGTCGGGCTCGAGGAAGAAGTCGCCGGCGAGCCGGAAGCGGGAGATCCGGTCGTCCTCGATCTCGAGGTCGACGACGACGAGCTTTCCACCTGGGACCTTGTATTCACCGTGCACGGTTCCAGCTTAAGGCGCGCGGCCCCTGTTACGGCGGGTCAGCCTCCGAGCACGACGACGCGCTCACCCGCGCGGATCGGGGTCGAGTATCGATTCCCGGCGGGCGGCAGCGGGCACACGAACTGGTCGGAGAATGCGCACGGCGGCAGATAGGCGCGGTTGAAGTCGATCACGGCAGTGCCGTCCACGGCCGGTTCGTCGACCGGAAGGAACCGGAAGCGGTAGGTCTCGAGGCCGTTCGTCCCGTCTGCGAACACCGCGCTCAGCCCGCCCTGAGCACCTCGGGTCACGGTGAGCGTCTGCGGCGCACCCGCCAGCTCGAAGCGCAGCCGACCGGCGACGGGCGTCTCCCGCGCATCGCCGTCGACCGACGTGATCACGATCTGCTCGTCGGGTGTCTCCTCGAAGACAGCCGGCAGACGCCAGCGCTCGTCGGGGGCATAGGCATCGATCGCGGTGAACCACTCGCGCTGCGGACGAGCCGGATTCAGCACACGCAGCGCTATCGTGCCGTGGCGCTCGAACACGCGCAGCTCGCGGCGCCCGAGCCGGATGCTCTGCGTGCCCCGCAGCGTGACGGTGGATCCCGCCTGGCCCAGCTCGCTGCCGCGGATGCCGCCGTCGCCGGTGAGCGCCCAGAGCCCGGGGATGCCGTCCACGGCCGCGGCCTCCGTGATGAGCCAGTTCGTCGACTCGAGTGCCGACGGGCCGTACTCCGAGCCCGCGTACCGCTCCCTGGACGCGTGCCAGTCCTGCCAGTCCTTCACGAAGCTCATCGGAGCGCTCCCTCCCGTGCGGGGTGCCGCCGAGCGGGGCACTCCTCGCTCATGCGCGGAATATTGCCCCGAATCTACGGTGACCCCGCGGCGCGCGAGACGCCCGTGTCACACGCCTTCACCGCGCGTAACGTCGCGTTACATCCGCACCACGCGGGAACATCTCGCCCCAGACCCACGCTCCCCGCCGAGACCCACCGCGGCGAGCGGTCGCCACAGTGGGTGTGGCCGAGGAGCATGGGTCTCGGCGGTGGAGCCGGGAGCTCAGCGTGCGGGGATGTGCGTGTCGAGCCAGGCGAGCACGTCGGCGCGCACCTCGTCCTGCTGCAGCTCCGCGAAGATCTCGTGGCGCGCGTCGGGGTAGACGAGCGTGGTGACGTCGGTGAGACCTGAACGGTTGCGGTACTCGTCGGCGAGCTTGTGCACGCTGCGCGGTCCGCCCACCGGGTCGTCCCGCCCGACCAGCAGGAGCATCGGGATGTCGTGCCCCAGGTCCTTGGCAGGGCGGCCGTACAGCTTCGCCGCCTCGATCGGGCCGAACAGCTTGAGCAGCGGCACATCGGTGGTCAGCGGGTCCACGTCGAACGCGGTCCACACGGCGGGGTCTCGGCTGAGCCACTCCAGCCCGGTCGCGCCCTCACCTGCCCAGCGCGCATTCAGCGGAGCGGCGTTCAGTGAGCCCGGCATACGCAGGGCAGAGCCGGACAGGATCACGGCGTCCCACGCGTCCGGGTGCTCGTTGACGAGCATCTGTGCGAGGAACGATCCCCACGAGTGCCCGAGCAGCACGAGCGGCAGATCGGGATTCTCCTCGCGGATGATGCCCGTCAGCTGCCAGACGGCTTCCACGGCCGCACGCAGCCCGCCCTTGCCCAGACGGCCGAGCTTCTCCGGGCCGCCGTGCTGGCGGATGCCGGTGCGGCCATGACCGCGGTGGTCGTCGGCGTAGACGTGGAATCCGGCAGCCGTGAGCGCGGTGATCAGCGCACCGTACCGCCCTGCATGCTCTCCGACGCCGTGCAGCAGCTGCACCACGCCGCGCGGGGTCCCCTCGGCGGGATGGACGTCGTAGACGATGTCGACACCATAGGCATCGGTGAACTCGCGGGTATCCATCACGCTGCGAGCCTACCCATCACCGGAAGAGGCGGCTACCGCGCGAGGGCGTCGCGGATCGCGAAGGCGGTGTCGCGATCGGTCACCTCGTAGCCGCCGACCCCGTCGGAGGCCGACCCCATCCGCACACCGCCGTCTTCGTTCACGGCACGCTTCGCGGAGAAATGGATCGCGTCCACGCCCGCGGCTGCGAGCAGCGGAGCGCTCGCCACATCGACGCCGCTGCCCGCCATGATCTCGATCTCGCCCTCTGCGGCCGCGACGAGCGCACGCAACGTGTCGATGCCGTCGATCGCGGCCGACGCTCCCCCCGAGGTGAGCACCCGACGCAGGCCCAGCTCGCGGGCGCTTCGCAGCGTCGCGACCGGATCGGCCGTCACGTCGATCGCGCGGTGCAGCGTCGCGGGTGCGCCGGCTGCGGCATCTCGGAGGCGCGCCATGGCGAACAGGTCGAGTCGCCCCTCGGCGTCGAGGGCGCCGATGACCACGCCCGCAGCACCGGCGGCGATCGCGCGGCGCACATCGAGCTCGGCCACGGCGAGTTCGTCGTCGTCATAGTGGAAGCCGCCCGCGCGCGGGCGGATCAGCACGTGCACCTCGGGGCCATCGACCCCTGCCGTCTCGACGGCGAGCTCGATCGTCGCGGGCGACGGGGTGAGTCCACCGAGGGCGAGAGCCGTCGCGAGCTCGACGCGTGCCGCGCCGACCTCCTTGGCGATGCGCACTCCGGCGGGGTCCTGCACGGCGATTTCCAAGGCGAGCGTTCGGGTCACCCCTCCATTGTGCCCGCTGCCGCGACGGCATCCGGAAAATTAGATAGGCTATCTAAGTAATGTCTGCGTCTGATGAATCCCTCCGCCTCACCGCCACAGACCTTCGCATGGCCACGTTCCGGCTGGCCCGCCGCCTCCGCTGCGCCCGCGCCGCCGACTCGATGAGCGACGCGCAGCTGGCGGTGCTCGCCGACCTGCGCATGAACGGCCGACGCACGGTCTCGACCCTCGCCGAACGCGAACGCGTGACCGCGCCGTCGATGACGAGCACGATCAACGGCCTCGAGGAACAGGGCTTCGTCGTGCGCACCCCCGACGAGGACGACCGGCGACGCGTGCAGGTCGACATCACCCCGGCCGGTGCCGAGATCGTGGTCGAGACCATCCGCCGGCGCGACGAGCTGCTGGCCGACATGCTGCGCGAGGTCGACTACACCGAGGCCGAGCTGACCACACTGCGCGAAGCGAGCGCCCTGATGCGGCGGGTGGTGGAGAGATGAGCGCCATGTTCCGCTCGTTCGCGAACATCAACTACCGGATCTGGTTCGCGGGCGCCCTGATCTCCAACGTCGGCGGATGGATGCAGGCCACCGCGCAGGACTGGGTGGTGCTCACCGAGCTCACCGACAACGACGCCACGGCGATGGGCGTCACCATGGCCCTGCAGTTCGGGCCTCCCCTCGTGCTCGTGAGCATGACGGGGTGGGTGGCCGACCGCTTCGACCGCCGGCACATCCTCTTCGCGACACAGTCGGCATTGCTGGCCCTGGCCATCGCGGTCGGTGTGCTGCTGCTCAACGACCTCATGACGCTGCCGATGATGTTCGGGTTCGCCCTCGGATTCGGCATCGTGAACGCCTTCGACGCCCCGGCCAGGCAGGCGTTCGTCTCGGACATGGTCTCCACCGGAGACACCTCGAACGCGGTGGCCCTCAACTCGGCGTCGTTCAACCTCGCCCGCATGGTGGGACCGGCCGTCGGAGGCCTGCTGATCGTGGCGATCGGCTCGGGCTGGGTGTTCATCGTGAACGCCGCGACCTTCCTGGCGATGCTCCTCGCGCTCCTGTTGATGCGGCGCAGCCTGCTCGCCCCTCGGCTGAAGAACCGCAGCCGCGGTGGCCTGGCAGCCGGCTTCCGGTACGTATGGGGACGCAGCGACCTGAAGGTCGTCTTCGTCACGGTCTTCCTGATCGGCGCCTTCGGCATGAACTTCCCGATCTTCGCCTCGACCATGGCACTCGAGTTCGGTGCGGGAGCCGACGGATACGGTGTGCTCAGCTCGGTGCTGGCCATCGGGTCGCTGATCGGCGCCCTGCTGGCCGCACGTCGCGACCGGGCCCGGGTACGGGTGGTGATCCTGGCTGCCGGCGGGTTCGGGATCGCCGCCTTCGTGTCGTCCGTGATGCCCAGCTACGCGTCGTACGCCGTGACCCTGACGTTCACCGGCTTCATGATCGTGACGCTGCTCACCGCCGCCAACGGCTACGTGCAGATCACCACCGATCCCGCCCTGCGCGGCCGTGTGCTCGCGCTCTACATGGCGGTGATCATGGGCTCGACCCCGGTGGGCGCTCCGATCGCGGGGTGGGTCGCCGACACGTTCGGGCCGCGCGCTGCGATCATGCTCGGCGGCACGGCCGGATTCGTCGCCTGTGCGATCGGCGTGATCTGGGTGGCGACGTCCGGGCGCCTGCGACGCGACGAGAACCGCCGCTTCCTGCTCACACTCGACGAGACCCGCCCGCTCAGCGTGATCGAGGTCGACCCGATCGAGTTCAGCGACGAGGCCGCCGTGACCACGCCGATCCGCACCGCCAAGCGGCGCGACCCCGACGACTGAGCATCCTCGGCCTGTTTGTCAATGCCCTCTGCGGAGGGCCGCACCCGACGTAGCGTCGTCGCATGGACGAGAACACGGAACGCACCCCCCACCCGCAGGACCCGGCAGAGGGCGCACCCGGAGTCGGAGCACCGGACGAGGACTCCGGCCAGGGCGACGGCACCGGCGGAGCCATCCAGGGTGATGCCTCGCGCGGCGAGTCCACCGGAGGAGCCATCCAGGGCGACGCCGGCCAGGGCCATCGTGCGGCCCTCGGCGGCGACGAGAACACCGAGGACCAGCTCGACGCCGACAACGCCGCCGAAGAGGACACCCTCAAGACGCTCGACCCGGATTCCCCACCGGCCTGAGCGGCACGAGGACAGCGCCACCGCCAGCCGTCTCATCCCCAGTCGACGGCCGTGACAGCGGTGGCGCTGTCCGTGTCGGCGGGTCGGTCAGGCGCCCAGCACGAGCTTGAGCTGCTCCACCGCCCAGTCGAGCTCGGTCGCACGGATCACCAGCGGCGGCGCGATGCGCACCGTCTGTCCATGCGTGTCCTTCACCAGCACGCCGCGTTCGAGCAGCTTCTCGGCGATCTCCCGCCCTGTGCCCTTCGCGGGGTCGATGTCGACCCCGGCCCAGAGTCCCGCGATGCGCACGGCCGTGACGCCGTGGCCGATCAGCGGCTGCAACGCCTGCTCCAGATGGGCTCCCAGCGCACGGGCGCGCTCCTGGAACTCCCCCGTCTGCAGCATCTCGACGACGCGCAGGCCCACGGCTGCGGCGAGCGGGTTGCCGCCGAACGTCGAGCCGTGCTCGCCGGGACGGATCACACCGAGCACATCGGAGTCGCCGACCACGGCCGAGACCGGGAGGATGCCGCCGCCCAAAGCCTTACCGAGCAGGTACAGGTCGGGCACGACGCCCTCGCGGTCGCATGCGAACGTCTCTCCCACGCGACCGAGACCGGCCTGGATCTCGTCGGCGATGAACAGCACGTTCTTCTCATCGCAGATCTCGCGGATGCGGCGCAGGTATCCCTCCGGCGGGATCACGACCCCTGCCTCGCCCTGGATCGGCTCCACGAGCACGGCGGCAGTGTCGTCGGTGATGGCTGCGGCGATGGCGTCCGCGTCGCCGTACGGCACGACGTCGAAGCCGGGCGTGTAGGGCCCGAAGTCGTCGCGCGCCTGCTCGTCGTCGCTGAAGCTGACGATCGTGGTCGTGCGTCCGTGGAAGTTCCCGGCCGCGACGATGATGCGTGCCCTGCCCTCGGCGATGCCCTTGACGCGGTAGCCCCACGCGCGGGCGACCTTGATGCCGGTCTCGACGGCTTCGGCACCGGTGTTCATCGGCAGCACGAGGTCTTTGCCGGCGAGCTCCGCCAGCGCCGCGGCGAACGGTTCGAGGCGGTCGCTCTGGAACGCACGGCTGACGAGCGTGACCCGCCCGAGCTGCTCGGTGAGCGCGGCGACGAGTGCCGGGTGCCGGTGTCCGAAGTTCACGGCGGAATACGCGGCGAGCAGATCGAGGTAGCGCTTGCCCTCGACATCCGTCACCCACGCGCCCTCTGCGCGGGCGATGTTCACGGGCAGCGGGTGGTAGTTGTGTGCGACGTGCGGCTCGGTGTTCACATCGGCGCCTGCCTCCAGCGCGGTCACTTCGCGCCCCGAAGCTCGAGCGTGCAGCACTTGATGCCGCCGCCGCCGAGCAGCAGCTCGGAAAGGTCGATCATGATCGGGTTGTAACCGCGCTCGCGCAGCTGCTTCTCGAAGCCCTTCGCGCGCGGGGAGATGATCACGTTGTAGCCGTCGCTCGCCGAGTTCAGGCCGAACACCGAGCCGTCCTCGTCCGACACCAGGATCGCGTCGGGGAAGCGCTTCTCGAGCTCGGCGCGGCTCGCGTCGTCGAAGGCACCGGGGAGGTACGCGATGTTCGCGTGCTCGGGGCCGCCGTTCTCGAGACCCTGCACCGGATCGAGCACGGCGATCGCGGTGTCGAGGTGGTAGAAGCGCGGGTCGACCAGGTTGAGCGACACGACCTCGCGGCCGAAGACCTCGCCGACCTCGCGGTGACTGTCGCCGGTCGAGCGGAAGCCGGTGCCGGCGAGGATCACGTCACCGACGAGCAGGAAGTCGCCCTCGCCCTCGTTGACCTCCTTCGGCATCACGGTGTCGTAGCCCGCGCCGCGGAACCAATCGGCGAAGGCGGGAGCCTCGCCCTGGCGCTCGACGAAGCGGAACTCGGGCACATAGGCGCGGCCGTCGATGAGGAACCCCCCGTTGGCCGTGTAGACCATGTCGGGGTATCCGGCGAGCGGCTCGATGAGCTCGACGTCGTGGCCCAGCTCGACGTACAGGTCGTGGAGCTTCTGCCACTGCGCGACCGCCTTCGCGGTGTCGGTGGGCTTCGACGGCTCCATCCACGGATTGATGGAGTAGTTGACGGTGAAGTGCTCCGGCTTGCACATCAGGTAGTGGCGGTGGTGCGCGGTGCGGGCGGGGGCGGTGGAGACGGCGGCTTCAGGCGTCGACATGGGAGCTCTCCTCGGAGGACGGGCGCGGCGGACGCTGTCCAGGGGCCCGGCGGTCCTTCGACCCTTCGCTCGATCGAGCGGGCGTCGGGGAAGATGCGACTCGGGCACGCCGGGGTCCATTCTGTCACCCGCCCCCTGTGCACCGCCAGAGCGCGGTGGGGGGTGCTCCGCCACACCGCTGTCGGTGCGGCACCAGAACACCGCCGATGAACGCTCAGACCGCGGTGCCGGCGACCACGAGCTTGCCCACCGTGTGGCCGGCTTCCAGTCGGGAGAGAGCCGCCGATGCCTCGGCGAAGGGATACTCGCGCTCGATGACGGGGACGATCCGCCCCTCGGCCACGAGGTCGAGCAGCTTCGCCAGCACCTCGGGGCGTGGCGTCGCGGCGAGCGGTCGGATGCTCCGCGAGCCGATCGACAGGAACACCGCGCGCAGCATCCGTGGGACGGGGCCGAGCACATGGCCGCCGTCGCCGGTGACCAGCACGACTGTGCCGCCGGGAACGACGAGACGCTTCAGCTCGCGCAGCGGCATCCCTCCCGCGATGTCGATGATCGCGTCGAATCGGCCGTCCGCGAGCGTGCTCAACGGCGACTCCCTGTGGTCGAACGTGCGCACCGCGCCGAGCTGCTCGATCAGCGGCGCGTTGCGGTCGCGACAGGTCGCCCATACCTCGGCTCCGCGGAGAGTCGCGAGCTGCACGGCGAACGTGCCGACACCTCCGGATGCACCGATGATCAGCACGCGCGGCGCCCCACCCGCCGCGTGGCCAACGTCTGCGAGCCCGACCCCGGCGAGGTCGAGCGCCTGCCAGGCGGTACCACCGGCGACCGGCAGGCAGGCAGCGGTCTCTGCCGCGATGTCGGTGGGGATCGGCACGAGCCGTGCTGCGGGAACGCATACGTACTCGGCGAGACCGCCGCCACCGACCAGCTCGCCGACGACCTCCTCACCGATCTCGGCGCCGACGACGTCCGGCCCCACGGCGACCACTGTGCCGGCGACCTCCATGCCGCGCACCGGATGCTTCGGGCGGGTGAGTCCGAACACCGGTCGCACGAGCAGCGGATCACCGAGCAGGAGGCGCACATCGCCCGCGTTCAGAGCCGTCGCGTGCACCCGCAGCAGCACTTCGCCGCGACCGGGCACCGGGACCGGGATGCGTTCGAGGGTCACACCGTCGGCCGGCCCGTAGGTCTCCCGCCGCCACGCCGTCATCGACCGGTTCATGATGCTGCTCCTGACGTGTCGGGATACTCGAAGATGTCGTCGAGGCCCACGCCGAACGCACGGGCGATCTGGAAGGCGAGTTCGAGCGTCGGCGAGTACTTGTGCTGTTCGATGGCGATGAGCGTCTGTCGCGTCACCCCGACCGTGCGGGCGAGCTCGGCCTGGGTGAGACCGGCCTGCTCGCGATGAGCGCGGATGGTGTTGGAGACGAGAGTGGGCTTGACCATCAGACGAGGCCTCGCCGGTAGGCGATCACCCTGGCGACACCGCCGACGAGCGCGGCTACCGCGAAGCCCGCGAACATGGTGTTCGCGATCCAGAAGACGTCGGCCCCGACAGCGCACAGCGCGATCACCCCGAGGCCGGCGATCACGATGAAGGCCTGCTCCACCCGCCCACCCATGCGGCTGATGTCGCGGTCGCGGATGTCGGAGCGGCCGACCCCGTCGGGATCGCTCATCCCGGCGATGATGCCCCACATCACGCTGAGCAGGATCGTCGCGACGATGCCGCCGCCGATCACCCACAGCATGAGCGGGAACCAGTCGACGTCGGTGAGCGGTCCTCCCCCGGCCTGCTGGAGCACCAGCACGACGTAGACGACCATCACGATGGGGCTCACGATGAGTCCCGCCCACGCATTGCGCTCTTCGTAGACCACGACGCCTCCGATGTAAAAGATTCTTGACACGCTCAGCGTACGACCGCTTACCAGATGTGTCAAGAATTCTTTACATGTGACTCAGATCACGTCACTGCTCCAGGCGTCGAGGTTGCCGTAACGGTGCGCGGTGATCGAGATCGACTGCTCGTGCACGAACGGCAGCAGCTCGATGCGGGCGGCCGCCGTCACCTCGCCGTCGTACACCGCGAGATCGGGATCGCCAGCGGAAGCCGCGGCCAGCTCCGCGCGGAGAGCGGCGACACCCTCACGACCGCCGACCAGTCGCACTCGATCGCTCGCCGGCAGTGTGACGCCTTCGAGGTCGGCGTCCTGACGGAGCAGCCGCTGCAACCACTCGTCGTCGCTCTCGAGGAACACCGGGGCGTCGAGGTCTCCGAGCGCTCGGCGCACCTCGGCGGGCAAACCGGAAGGGGTCGAGATGACGAACCTGGCGCCGGAGCGCACCCCGGCGATCACCACGCGCAGCAGGTCGTGCAGCGCGGCGTCGTCGGTCGCGCGCACTTCGACGGGCACGGGGCGATAGCGGAACAGGTTGCGCTCGACTCCCAGACGCGACACGTCGCGCACCTGGCCGAACTCCCGATCCCAGGCCAGCGCATCCGAGAGAGCCGAGCGCCGCAGCCACTCGAACGACTCATACGCGAGCGAGGACTGTGCCGCCTCGATCACCGCGGTGATGCGCGAATCGAGCCCGCGCAGGTGCAGGGTGCTGGAGGCCGGCCCTCCCGACTGCGAGCGCCACGATCCCAGACCGATGAGATAGTTGGGCCCACCCGCCTTCGCGCCGGGGCCGACCGAGGAGCGCTTCCAGCCGCCGAAGGGCTGACGCTGCACGATCGCGCCGGTGATGCCGCGATTCACGTAGAGATTGCCCGCCTGCACCCGGTCGAGCCAGTACGACAGCTCCTCCGGATCCTGGGTGTGCAGCCCTGCGGTGAGTCCGTAGGCGACGGCGTTCTGCATCTCCACGGCGCGCGCGAGGGTCGGGGCGTGCATCACCCCGAGCACGGGGCCGAAGAACTCCTCGGTGTGGAAACGCGATCCCGGTTGCACCCCGACGCGCACGCCGGGACGCCACAGCCGTCGGCTGCCGTCGTCCGCCGCGGCGAGAGACGGCTCGATCAGCCACTGCTCGTCGCCCTCGAGCTCACTCAGCGCCCAGGCGAGCTTGCCCTGCGGCTGCTCGATCACCGGCCCCACCTCGGCCAGCGGATCGGTAGGAGGACCGACGTGCAGCGAGCGCACGGCATCGGCCAACTGGCGGGCGAACCGGGCCGAGCGTCCGACCGGCCCCACGAGGATCGCGAGCGACGCCGCCGAGCACTTCTGCCCGGCATGTCCGAAGGCGCTCTTGACGAGGTCGGCGACCGCGAGGTCGAGATCGGCGGAAGGCGTGATGATGATCGCGTTCTTGCCGCTGGTCTCCGCGAGCAGCGGCAGATCCGGGCGCCAGGAGCGGAACAGCGCCGCCGTGTCCCACGCGCCGGTGAGGATCACCCGGTCGACCGCCTCGTGCGTGATCAGCTCGCGGCCGAGCTCCCCCTCTTCGACGTCGACGAGCGCCAACAGGTCGCGGGGGATCCCTGCCTCCCACAGCGTCTCGGCGATCACCGCCGCACAGCGACGGGCCTGCGGTGCGGGCTTGAAGACCACACCGGAACCTGCGGCGAGCGCGGCGAGCACTCCTCCGGCGGGAATGGCGACGGGGAAGTTCCAGGGCGGCGTGACGACCGTGACGGATGCCGGGACGAACACGGCGCCGGCGATCGCGTCGAGCTCCCTGGCCTTGGCTGCGTAGTACCGCGCGAAGTCGACGGCCTCACTCACCTCGATGTCGGCTTCTGCGAAGACCTTGCCGGTCTCGGAGGCCGCGACCTCGATGAGGTCTCCGCGACGAGCCTCGAGTGCAGCCGCGGCACGCAGCAGCACCTCGGCACGCTCGGCGGCAGGTCGCCCGCCCCAGGCCGGGGCCGCACGACGCACACCGTGCACGACCCGCTCGAGCTCGTCCGCCTCGGACACCTGCGCCGCCGCGATCGTGGCAGACCCCAGGTCGGAGGTCGCGATGCGCTCGCGCACCTCGCGCGCCCATTCGCGGTTGGCGGGAAGCGCGGGGTCGCTGTCGACGGTGTTCGCGAAGCCGGGGGCTCCGCCGGTGTCCTGCTCCAGCTCGCGGGCGGAGTAGACCGCGGTCTCCAGGAACGCCTCCCGGCCGCTGTCGTCCGAGCCGCGGGAGATGCCGAGCACCGCCTTGGTCAGGTCGGTCTCCGGCACCGGGGCGACGGGTGCAGGGCGCAGCGACTCGTGCACGGGGGCGAGACGGTCCTGCGTGCGACGGGGTCCGATGCGCAGCGTCGGGTCGCCCGCCCTGTCGAGCGCATCGAGGAAGCGATTCTGCTCGCGGACGAACAGCGACTCGTCCTCGCCGAGCCGGAAGGCGGCGGAGAGGAAGTTGTCCGGCGAGGCGTTCTCCTCGAGCCGGCGCACCAGGTAGCTGATGGCCACGTCGAACTCCGCTGGCTCCACCACAGGCACGTAGAGCAGCACCGGTCCGACCTCGCGCGAGACGGCTCGCACCTGCCCCTGGGCCATGCCGAGCAGCATCTCGAACTCCACGGCCTCCCGCACGCCCCGCTCGCCCGCCAGCAGCCAGGCGTAGGCGATGCCGAAGAGGTTGTGCCCCGCGACGCCGATCTTCACCGCAGCCGTGTGCTCCGGCCGCAGCGCCCAGTCGAGGCAGCGCAGGTAGTTCGCGTCGGTGTCGAGCTTGGTGTCGTAGGTCGCAGGCGTCCACCCGTGCATCCGCGCCTCGACGTGCTCCATCGCGAGGTTCGCCCCCTTCACGAGACGCACCTTGATGCGGGCGCCGCCGTGCGCCACGCGGTCCTGCGCCCACGCGGTGAGCTCCTGCAGGGCGGGCAGCGCGTCCGGCAGGTACGCCTGCAGCACGATCCCGGCTTCGAGCCCGGCCAGTCGGGGGTCCTCGAGGATGCGCGTGAAGACGGCGATCGTGAGGTCGAGGTCGCGGTACTCCTCCATGTCCAGGTTGATGAAGGTGCCGTCGGCCGCCGCCGCGAGATACAGCGGAAGGAGCCGCTCTACCACCTCGTCGACGACCTCGTCGAAAGCCCACATCGACAGGTGGCTGATGATCGCCGAGACCTTCACCGAGACGTAGTCCACGTCCGGACGGCGGACGAGCGCGTGGATGCCGTCGAGCCGTCGTCGGGCCTCCGCCTCCCCGAGCACGGCCTCGCCGAGCAGGTTGAGGTTGAGCCGGGAGCCGTCGGCGCGGATCCGCTCGATCGCGGCGCCGAGCTTGGCAGGGCGCGCGTCGACGACCAGGTGCCCCACCATGTCCCGGAGCACCCGACGGGCGATCGGCACCACGGGCGTCGGGAGGATCTGCGCGACCCCGCCACCGAGACGTACCACCGAGCGCAGGTACCAGGGCAGGAACTCGGGCACGATCGGGGCGATGCGGTGCAGCTGCGAGGCCGCGGCGGTCAGGCTCTCCGGACGCATGACGCCGTCGACGAACCCCAGGGTGAACGGGAGTCCGTTCGCGTCCTGCAGCACTCCGGCGAGCCGGGCGGCGGCAGGGTCTGGTTCTGTGGCCGCGGCCTCGATCGTCCACCGCCGAGCCAGCTCGACGGCGCGGTCTGCGAGGGATGCGGATGCCACGGCATCCGGCGGGAGGTCTGCCATGGATTTCAGCCTAGGTCTGGACACCCCGGATTCCGCGCCGCGCCGCCGCATTCCGCCATCCGCGTCCGCTTCGCATGCGGCCGTTCTCGCCGCCCGGTGCGGCCCCGGAGCGGAGGAGCGCGGCCGGGCGGGGTGCGAACCATGCCGCACCGCCGAACGGCGCGGTCCTAAGCTGTTGCCGTGACCACGACCCCGCCCGACAGCACCTCCGCATCGCGCGGTGAGGCGGAGGTCACCGCCTCGAACGCGGGAGCCCGCGCGAAGGTGCTGGGGTGGGCGCGGCGCAGCATCGACCTCATCCCGACCTCGTGGTTGATCACCGGCGCGGGGGCGGCGCTGTTGGCGACCACCGCCCTGTTCGGCGGCCTCGAGGCCGCCGCGGTCGACCCGATCCCCGATCTCACGATCGGAGAGACGTTCTCCGGCTCCGAATTCGAGATGACCGTGGTGGGCGTCGAACTGCGCGACGAGCGCGGAATGGCGGCGATCTATCCCGACGAGGAAAAGGGGGAGCGCCTGCTCGTCGTGACCGTGGACGTGGTGAACACCTTCTCGCAGCCGCGTGCTTCCGGATCACCCGCGAAGGTGTCTCCTCTCCTGGACGGCATCCGCATCGAAGGGCTCGATGCCAAGGGGGTGGTGTCGCGCGCCGACGACGGAAAGCTCGCGCCCACGCTCCAGCCCGACGTTCCGGCCCGTGTGCTGATCACCTGGGCCGTGGGACCGGACGACTTCCGCGACGGCGACGAGGTCTCGCTCACCCTCCCCGACTCCGACCACTACGTCGGGCAGAGCCTGATCCGCGGCGACTACTGGAACGATCCCCGCGTCGGCGCGACGCTGACGACCACGATCGAGGAGGTGAGCGCCGGATGAAGAAGCACGTGCTCGTCTGGCTTCTCACCACGGCGCTGCTCGCGTGCGCGTGGGTCCTCGTCAAGGTCACGCTCCCCGACGACGCTCCGGATGCCCCCTTCCCCGCGGTCGCGCAGATCGGCGAGGAGGCCGTCACACGCAACCTCGTCGCGACCGTGACCGATGTCCATCTCACGAATCGGGTCACCGATGCCGAGGGCTGGTCCGCCGAGGGCACCTGGCTCGTGATCGACCTCGACGCCGCGAGCGGGGTCACGCAGCGGTTGAGCACCCTCAGGCTCGCAGAGCTCACGATCGGCGAGCGCACGTTCAGCGCCACGGATCGTGGAACCACCTTCCTCGCTCAGCGTCTGGTCACCGCGGTTCCCCGCAGCGGCAGTCTGGCGTTCGAGCTCCCCGACGACGTCGTGGGTGACAGGGCCACCCTGCGCCTCGGCGTGCCGGGATCGGGCGGCTTCGAGGTGCTGCGCGACGGCGTGATCGACCTGCCGATCGATCTGGCGACTCTCCCCGTCGAGGCCGAGGTGCTCCTGGTCGAGAACGGGTGGGCGCGATGACGATCCCTCCTCCGCTCTTTCCTCCCGCCCCTCAGGAAGACCCCGCAGCCGCGGCTGTTCCGACGAAGCGCGATTCCTGGTGGCGGCGCAACACCGTCGCCCTGATCGCACTCGCCCTCCTCGTGCCCGCGACGGCGGCCGCCGTGGGTTGGCAGGAGTGGTACCAGTACTTCGGGTTCGGTGCCCGCGCGGTCGCCCCGGTGGTCGTGACGGAAGACGAGACGACGGACCTCGCCGGCGCAGCCTGGGGCCCGATCCGCGGCGGGGAGATCGACGACGTCTCCGGCCTCGACGTACCGGAGAAGACGCGGCTGATCGCGGTCGCGGTGCCCGTGGACCCGGAAGCCGAGGGCGTCGGGTGCGAGGCTCCCGTGCTCGTGGAGCAGTCGACGGGGCGGGAGTGGAGTCCGGTGCGCGCCGAGATCGGACTCGACTGGAGCGCCGACGAGCCCGAGACGTGCCTCAGCGAGCAGGCGAGCCCTTACGAGTTGATCGTGCCGTTCGTGGTTCCTGCCGACGTGGAGGGCCCGTTCTGGGTCGACATCCGGCCCTATCGCGCCGGCGGCTCGTTCGTGAGGTTCGAGTTCGAACCCTGACCGCCGACGGCGTCACGAGGCGGCGCCGAGACCACAGCGGCTGCCACCGCATCGACCGACGAGGGCAGTAGTCCGGCCGCATCCGCGACGGCACGCATCTCCGCTTCCGCCTCCGTGGAGGCCGAGGCGTCCGGCCGCGCCTGCTGGCGACGTCGCAGCCGTCCGAGCGTGGCGTCGTAGGCGCCGCTGATCACGGCGATGCGGAGGGGTTCGATGAGCAGGAGCGGCACGAGGGAGACGAGCGGGGCCGCGACCGCCCAGAACACGTAGTCCTGCGGTCCGATCAGCCGGGTGACACCGAAGCCGAGGACCGATTCGAGCGCCTTCACCGCCACGTAGAGCAGCGCGTAGGAGGCGACCAGCAGGGGACCCGCTCGCCACATCAGCAGCAGGGCGCGACCGATCGGCCGGAAGCGTGCTCCCAGCTCGTCGCCGAGGTCGCGCAGCCGTCGTACCAGGGGGTTGGGGATCGCCTCCGTGTGCTGACGGAACCGCGAGACGAGTTCACTCTCGACGCGCAGCTTCTCGGCGACGATCGCCTGTCCGAAGACGACTCCGGCGATCGTGAGCCAGGCCAGCGGCGCCAGCAGCACGGGGCCCGCCTCGGAGAGGACCCAGCCGATCCCCTCCCACAGCCAGCGCAGGGGCGCCACGGCGTCGAGGATGCCCTCCCGCACCGTCTCGAGGTACGCCATCGCCGCGCGACTGTCGACCCAGGCCTTGATCGCGTCGAAGATGTCGCCGAGCACCATCACCGAGAAGAAGACCCAGACGACCTCGAAGTACACCGCCACCGGCGACAACCAGGCCGCGAGCTTCGGCGACCACTTCGACCACGCCCATCGACCGGCGAACGCGAGCACGATGATCGCGATGGTCCACACGTTGATCGGAAGGTTGAGCACGGTGTCGTCCGAGCTCACGGGCGGCTCGCCGTTCACGCTCGCCGTCCACACGATGCCGTTGCGCACCTCGAGAGCGCGGAGCGAGTAAGCCCGCACGTCCTCGCCGAGCAGCCCCTGCGCCCAGTACACCGCGAAGAACGGCAGGATGCCGGCGAGAAGGGCCGAGAGGAAAGTACGCCGACGCTCCACCGGCGACTCCGGCAGCGGTGCCACCTCCTGCAGGTTGCGCAGACCGTCGCGCAGCACGAGGAACATCGCCACCAGGCTCACCAGCCGGGCGAGGATCGCGATCGGCAGCACCAGGAAGCCCAACGTCGCCGACGAGGCTCCGATGAAGCCGGCGATCTCTGTGACCCCGTAGTGCACCAGGACGCCCGCGAGGTACCACGCCATCAGCGCAGGCCAGTGCCGCCACAGCACTCGCCCGGTCGTCGTCAGGATCGCCAGCACACGCCTAAGCTACCGCGCCGGTGCGGACGGAGAGAACGTTCCTCTGCCGCTCAGCCCCTCGGGGTTTTCGAACTCAGCCCCAGACGCTCAGCCCCAGACGCTCAGCCCCAGACGCTCGGGGCCTTCGCCCGCACGGGAGGAAGCGCCGAGGCCGCTGCCCAGTCGTGCACCCAGGCGTCGATCTCCGGAACACCCTCCGGCTTGCCCACGGCCGCGAAAAGCTCCTCGTTGCTGACGGTCCCTCCGGTGCGTCGCAGCATCCGGGCCCGCACGATCGCCCGTGCGTAGACCTCGCCGTCCACGACTGCGCGGTGCTCCATGAAGAGCGCCTTGTCGTCGTGCCCGATGAAACGCGACTGCACCTCGAACCGCTGCCAGAGCTGCAGCGACTTGCGGAACGTGATCGTCTCGCTGGAGACGACCGCATACCAGCCCCGGTCCTTCATCGCATCGAACAGTCCGGTGCGGATGAGCAGGTCCCAGCGCCCGAGGTCGAACAGCGACAGGTAGCGGCCGTTGTTCATGTGGCGCAGGATGTCGATGTCGGTGGGCAGCGTGGTCAGGGTGATGCTGCCGACGGCGGTGGGGTCGAGGGCCTCCCCCCGTCGCACGCGGCGGCGAGCGCCGAGGATCACCATGAGGGTCCGCCAGATCACGTTCACGAGCATCGATCGTAGCCAGGAGTGCACGATCGGCGAACATCGTTGTGCGAAACCTCCATGACCGCGGGAAGGGTGTCATCGAACATCCCCTCGATTTCCCCTTCGCGGACGCCGCGCGTAGAGTCACGACCATGAGCGCCGAAGCCCAGCCTGAAGTCATCGTCCGTCCGGTCCGTGATGTGGATGCGGAAGCCCTCGGTCGCGTGCATGCGCAGTGCTGGCACGAGACCTACGACCACCTGATCAGCAAGGCGGCGCTGGAGAAGGTCTCGCCCCGCCGCATGGCCGAACTGTGGACGCACTGGGCCTCGCAGGGCCCCGAGTTCAAGATGAACGCCGCGCTGGTCGACGGGGAGATCGTGGGCTTCGTCGGCTCCGGCCCCGCCCGCGACAAGGACGCTCCGGCGTTCCGCGAGCTCTACTTCATCTACCTGCTCGACGCCTATCACTCCACCGGCATCGGCCAGAAGCTGTTCGACGCCGCCGTGGAGAAGGACGAGCCGCTGTACCTGTGGGTCGCCGAGGACAACCCTCGCGCGCACCGGTTCTACACCCGCAACGGTTTCCACCTCGACGGCGCATCGCACACCGAGCCGTTCCTGGGCGAGACGCTGACCGAAGTGCGCTTCGTCCGCCCCTGATCCTCCGAGCACGTACAGAGCGGGCGGTCTCCTCCGGGAGGCGGCCCGCTCTGTCGTCACCGCGGGATCAGCGGCGTCAGAGCCGTTCGACGATGGTCACGTTCGCGACCCCGCCGCCCTCGCACATGGCCTGCAGACCGTAGCGTCCGCCCGTGCGTTCGAGCTCGTTGAGCATCGTGGTCATCAGCCTGGTCCCGGTCGCGCCGATGGGGTGACCGAGCGCGATGGCTCCGCCGTTGACGTTCACCCTCTCGTGCGGAGCATCGAGCTCGCGCATCCAGGCGAGCACCACGGGAGCGAAGGCCTCGTTCACCTCGAACAGGTCGATGTCGGAGACCCGCATCCCCGCGCGCTCCAGCGCGAGCTTCGTGGCGGGGATCGGAGCGGTGAGCATGAGGATCGGACTGTCGCCGCGCACCGTCATCTGATGGATGCGGGCACGGGGCGCGAGCCCGTGGTCACGTACGGCCTGCCCGCTGGCGATGAGCACGGCGCTGGACGCATCGCTGATCTGCGACGACACGGCGGCGGTGATCCGTCCACCCTCCCGCAGCGGCGCGAGCCCGGCCATCCGCTCCAGCGTCGTGTCGCGGCGCACACCCTCGTCGTGGTCGAGACCGTTCAGCGGAGCGATCTCACCGATGAAGCGACCCTCGTCCTGCGCCAGGGCTGCACGACGATGGCTCTCCAGGGCGAACCGCTCCATCTCCTCGCGGGAGATGTCCCACTTCTCGGCGATCAGCTCGGCACCGGCGAACTGCGAAATCTCCTGATCGCCGTAGCGGTCGGTCCAGGCGGGCGACTGCGCGTACGGCGTGGTGAAGCCGTAGGACTCCCCCACGGTGGCCGCGGCGGTCAACGGCACCTGCGACATGCTCTGCAGTCCGCCCGCGATCACGAGGTCGCTCGTGCCGCTCATCACGGCCTGCGCCGCGAAGTGCACGGCCTGCTGGCTCGACCCGCACTGCCGGTCGATGGTCACCCCGGGAACGTGCTCGGGGAATCCGGCGGCGAGCAGAGCCGTCCTGGCCACGTTGCCGGATTGGCCGCCGATCGCGTCGATGACGCCCAGGATCACGTCGTCCACCGCACCGGGGTCGATCCCCGTCCGGTCGACGAGCGCCCGAAGGCTGTGGGCGCCGAGGTCCACAGGGTGGACCTCGGCGAGCGATCCGCCGCGCCTGCCGACCGGCGAACGGACCGCGTCGACGATGTATGCCTCAGCCATGATCGCGCCTCTCCTCCAGTCCCTCGGGACTCTCTAGGCCGGGAACACCAGCCGGAACCGCTCGCAGACCACCGGCATGTCCGGTTCGTAGCCGCGCGGGTTCTGGGAGTGGGTGCGCCAGTAGCGTTCGTGCACCTCGCGCCAGTGCGTCAGCGTGCGGTCGCCCTCCCCCTCGGCGAAGGCATGGGCCTCGTCGACCTCGTCGAACGGCGTGATGTCGATCGTCGTGGTCTCGATCACAGCCCGCGGGGCGCCGGTCCCGTCCAGGATGATGCTGAGCTCGCCCACAGCGGGGAGAGGGTCGCCGTTCGCTTCGTAATCCCAGAGGGACGACGCGGTGCCGACCTTGATGCCGTCGAGCACGAGTGCCAGCAGCTCGTCGGCGTGCTCGGGCGTCGCCCCGAACCCCCAGGCTTCCGGCCGCGTCTCCGGGAGGTGAGGCAGGGTGGTCCGCACGGTGCGCCAGTACTCTGCGATGACCTCGTCGCTCATCTGCTCACCGACCCGAGACCTTGCCGAACACCTTGGCGATGGGGGCGAGCACCAGCGGACGCGCAGCCGCCCATCCGATTGCGATCACCACGAGCGACAGGATGAACACCCAGAATCCGGTCCACGTCACCGCGTCCTGCGACGCGAACATGTGGTTCAGGTTGCGCAGGAACCCGGTCAACATGACGAGCGCCACGTGCGCGATGATGAACGCCACGAAGTACAGCATGATCGGGAAGTGCAGCGCCCGCGCCCACTCGACCGGGTACGCCTTCGACAGCTTCTCGGCCTTCTTCGGCCACAGCCCCGACATGCGGAAGCCGGTGATCGCGGCGAGCGGCGCCGCGATGAACACGGTGGCGAAGTAGGCGAGCTGCTGCAGGCTGTTGTAGTTGTTCCAGCCGTTCTCGTGCGGCCAATCGAACGAGATGTACTGCAGGGCCGCCGAGAGGGCGTTCGGGAACACCTCCCAGCTGGTCGGGACGATGCGCACCCAGTGCCCCGTGACGAACAGCAGCACGACGAAGATCACGCCGTTGACGAGCCACAGGATGTCGAGCGACTGGTGGAACCACAGGTTGAGGCTGATCTTGCCCTTCGCGTTGTTGCGAGGGGTCCAGAAGACCGTCGGGCGCTTCTCGGTGCGCACCTGCAACCCCGAGCGGATGATCAGCACCATCAGGAACATGTTGAAGAAGTGCTGCCACCCGATCCACGGGGCGAATCCCGGCTCGACGGCGATCCCGGGCTCGTACTCGCCGGGGAAGGCCGCCAGGAAGTCCTGCATGAACGGGAAGCTCAGGAGCGTGCGCACGAACGCGATGGCGGCTCCGGCGAGCACCCCGAGCGCAGCGGCTCCGAACAGCACGCCGATCGCCTGGGTCCACGTCGGGCGCGGGCGGCCGGTCGTCGGGGCCGACGTCTGTGGGAGGTGTCGGGGCGCTCGTCCGTTCCACACGGTCTGCGTCCACGGGAGCGGAGTCGAGACGTCGGCGAGCACGGACGACGATCCGGTCGCAACGGCAGGAGTCGCGGCAGCCGCGACGGGAACGACAGCGGCCGGCACGACGGACTCGGGCGCGACGGGCTCGGGCGCGACGGGCTCGGCTGGGGCGGCAGCAGAGAGGGGAACAGTGTCGGCGGGCGGCCACGGGTCTCCGCTGGCGACACGAGGCAAGCCGCGTCGGACACCGGTGCCGTCGGCCGTGGCCACCGCGACGGGGGCGGAGGTCTCTGCCGCAGAGATGTCCGCTGTGGCGGTCGACGCCGCGGGCGCTGGCACGGATGCTGACGCGGCTGGCACGGGGTCAGACACCGCCGACCCCGGAGAGGGAGCGGGTACTGCCGCAGCGGGTTCGGGCACCTCGGCGGGAGAAGTGGGAGCGGTCGGCGACGTCGACGGCGGCCAAGGCTCCCCGCCCGGCACACGCGGCAGACCGCGACGGATCCGCGCTGCCCCACCGGCCGTTGCCGGAGCGGCCGCTGCAACAACAGCCGTCACGGTCGCCGGCGATGCCGGGCCGGCGGGGCCGGTGGGCTCGAGGGGCACCCCGACAGGCACCTCGACGTCCGAAGACACCGCGACTTCCGAACCTGTCGCGGGCTCGTCGGGCGCCGCGCTCGTCACCGCGTCCGCCGCCCGATCATCCACCGTGGCATCCTCCGCCACCGCATCAGCGGGAGGCCAGGGGTCTCCTCCAGGCACGCGCGGCAGACCGCGTCGCAGCATCCGCGTCGCCATGGCTACTTCTTCCGTGCCTCGAGCGCCGCGATCACCTGCGGTACCACGGTGAACACATCGCCGACGATGCCGAAGTCCGCGACGTCGAAGATCGGCGCGTCCGCGTCCTTGTTGATGGCGATGATGTTCTTCGATGTCTGCATGCCCGCGCGGTGCTGGATCGCTCCGGATATGCCGAGTGCGACATACAGCTGCGGCGACACCGAGACCCCGGTCTGTCCGACCTGATGGGACTGCGGGATGTAGCCCGCGTCGACGGCGGCGCGCGAGGCACCGACGGCCGCGCCGAGCGCATCGGCGAGCTCTTCGACGAGCACGAACTTCTCCTTCGACGCGAGACCTCGGCCACCGGAGACCACCTTCGTGGCTCCCCGCAGCTCGGGACGGGAGGAAGCGACCTCCACCGCCTCGACCGGGCCCGCCGTGGCCGCGACGGCCCCGGACGGAGTGACATCGAGCACCTCGACCGAGTGCGATGCGACGGCTTCGGCGCGCGCGTCGACAGCTCCCTGACGCACCGTGATCACCGGAGTCCCGAACGTGGGAGCCGAATCGACCAGGTACGCCCCGCCGTAGACCGAGTGGTGGGCCACGACGCCTTCGTCATCGCGCGAGACCCCGACGGCATCGACCGACAGCGCACTCTTCGTGCGCACCGCGAAGCGCCCGGCGACGTCGCGGCCGGAGATCGAGTTCGAGATGAGGACGGCATCGGGTCGCACCTGGGCTGCGGCTGCCTGCAGTGCGTCGACGATCGGCACCGTGAGCGCAGCCTGGTCCCCGTCGGCGGTCAGCACCACGGATGCCCCCGCCGCCGCTGCCTGATCCACGGCCGCAGGACCGCCGCCGACGATCAGGGCCACCGGCGAACCGATCGTGGAGGCGGCGCCGATGAGGGCGGCCGTGCTGGTCGCGACGTAACCGGAGGGGTCGATGTCGACGAGGACGAGGATCGGGTTCTCGGAAGAGGTCATCTCACACCAGCCTGTTCTGCACGAGGTAGTCGACGAGCTTGTCGGCGGCGTCGCCCTCGTCGATGATCTTCACTCCGGCCGCGCGCGGGGGCTTCTCCGCCACCGAGGTCATGATGGTGCGCGGGGCGACGGACGGATCGGCCGAGACGTCGAGGTCGGCGAGGGAGAGCACCTCGAGCGGCTTCTTCTTCGCCGCCATGATGCCCTTGAAGTTCGGGAAGCGTGCGTCGGGGAGCGCCTCGGTGATGGAGATCACGGCGGGCAGCGGCGCCGAGACCGGCTGGCTCCCGGCGTCGGCGCCTCGCACTCCGGAGATGCCGTCGGGGGCGATCTCGACCGAGGTGAGAGCGGTGGCCTGGGCGAATCCGAGGTGCTCGGCGAGCATCGCGGGGATCACTCCACCGGAGCCGTCCGTCGACAGGTTGCCGGTGATGACGAGGTCGGGAGCGCCGCGGCGGATGGCCGCGGCCAGCACCTCGGCGGTGAGTCCGAGATCGGCGCCGGTGAGCTGCTCATCGGCGATGTGCACGGCGGATCCGGCACCGATCGCGAGAGCCCTGCGCACGGACGCGGTCGAGCTCTCCGGAGCCATCGAGACCGCGACCACCTCGGTGCCGTCGTTCTTGTCGGCGTAGCTGAGCGCGACCTCGAGGGCCCGCTCAGTGATCTCGTCGAGCACGACGTCGCCCGCCGCGCGATCGGCGAGTCCGGTCTCGAGATTCAGCTTGCGATCGCCATAGGTGTCCGGCACCTCTTTGACCAGGACGAAGATCTTCATCGATTGCTCCTCACGACTCCTGCAATTCTAGACCGCGATACTGAGTACCAACCCACTTGCGACTGAGACTCAGTGCTGACCGGGGCTGAGATGTGCCGAGATCGAGTGCGTCGCGCGCCGTCGCCGCGCCCCGCACTCCCGCCACTACCGTAGAGAGATGGCCAGACCCCGTCCGCTCCCCATCGATCCGCTCGCCGAGGCGAAGCGGCAGTGGCTCGCGCACGGATGGACGGAGGCCGCCGACGGCATGGCCCTGGTCACCTCGGTCATGCGGGCCCAGCAGCTGCTGCTCGCACGCGTCGACGCGGCGCTCAAGCCGTTCGCCCTGAGCTTCGCCCGCTACGAGGTGCTGCGACTGCTCGCGTTCAGCCGCGCGGGCAGCCTTCCGCTGTCCAGCGTGGTCGCCCGCCTCCAGGTGCACCCGACCACGGTCACGAGCACGGCCGAGCGTCTGGTCCGCGATGGTCTGATCGCGCGTGAGCCGCACCCGCACGACGGACGCGCCGCACTCCTCGTGCTGACCGAATCCGGTCGGGAACTCGTGGAGCGCGCCACCCGGGCTCTCAACGCCGACGTCTTCGCCGAGCCCGGCCTGAGCCGCGACGACGCGGCGGAGCTCGTGGCGATCGTGGCCCGGCTGCGCAAGGACGCCGGTGACTTCGCCGACCCGCGTCCGCAGCCCGAAGCGCTCTGACATGCCGCGGTTCGCGCTCGAGACGGTCATCGGCGCGACGCCCGCCGAGGTGTTCGCCGCCTCGCTCGACCCCGAACTGCACGTGAAGAGCATGGCCCGATTCGGCGAGACGATGGTCGAGGCGCCGGCGGGCGGCGTCTTCACCGAGGGGACGACGGCGACCTGGCGAGCACGCCACTTCGGCATCCCGTTCCGACTGCGCTCGCTGGTGTTCGACGTCGATCCGCCGCACGGGTTCTCGGATCGGCAGATCGCCGGGCCGTTCGCCGCGTTTTTGCACGAGCACCGCTTCGAGGAGCATCCGGACGGCACGCTCATGCGCGACACCGTGACGTTCCGCTCACCGTTCGGTCCGCTCGGTCGGCTGGTCGACGCGTTGGTCCTCGGCAGGTACATGCGCCGCCTGATCTCCGAGCGCAACGCGATTCTCGCCGCCGAGTTCGGGGAGCCCGGGCGTACTCTTTCGGCATGAGCGAACTGCGCGTGCACACCGTCCTCACCGGCCGCGGCCCCGCGGCGGCCATCCTGCTCACCGACGATCAGGTCGCGTCCCTGGGTGCGGGCAAGGCGTTCCCCGTGGCCGTGACGATCGGTGGGCGCACCGCGCGTTTGCGCTTGGCACGCATGGGCAGCGAGAACATGATCGGCTTCAGCAAGGCCGTCCGCGCCGACCTCGGGCTCGACATCGGCCAGGAGATCGACGCCGTGATCAGAGTGGATGCGGCCGAGCGCACGGTCGACGTTCCGCCCGAGCTCGCCGCCGCGTTGGACGCCGACCCCGCACTGCGCTCCGCCTTCGACGCCCTGTCGTACTCGGTGCGCAAGGAGCACGCGCGAAGTGTGGCCGAGGCGAAGCAGGAAGCGACGCGCGAACGCCGGATCACGAAGATCGTCGACGCACTCCGCAGCTGACGGCGTGACGAACTCCGCAGAAGTACTCATCGAGCACCACGCAGAGCGTCGCTTCCGGCATGGCGCCCTCAGTTCTGCGGAGTCGTCCACGAGCGGTCAGCGGTTCTGGAAGTCCGGTGACCGCTTCTCCCGGAAGGCCGACATGCCCTCCTTCTGATCCGCGGTGTCGAACAGCGCGGCGAACGCCTGCTTCTCGTGCGCGAGCCCTTCGGCGAGGGTCGTCTCCATCGCCGCGTCCAGCGCGGCCTTGGCGGCGAACACGGACGGGAGCGACTTCGAGGCGATGGTGTCGGCGAGTTTCGTCGCCTCGGTCAGGAGCTCCGCGGTCGGCACGACACGGGACACGAGGCCGGAGCGCTCGGCCTCCTCCGCCCCCATGAACCGGCCGGAGAGCACGAGCTCGGCTGCTTTGTAGTAGCCGACTGCACGGATCAGACGCTGCGTGCCACCCATGCCGGGGATCACGCCGAGGTTGATCTCGGGCTGCCCGAACTTGGCGTTGTCGGCCGCGAGGATGATGTCGCACATCATGGCCAGCTCGCACCCGCCGCCCAGCGCGAACCCGGAGACGGCCGCGATCACGGGGGTGCGCACCGCGGCGAACTCATGCCACACACCGAAGTGATCGGTCTCGAGCATCTGCGCCGCCGACATGCCCTCCATCTCCTTGATGTCGGCACCCGCGGCGAACGCCTTCTCCGACCCGGTGACCACGATCGCGCCGACGCCCTCGTCCGCATCGAAAGCGAGCGCGGCGGCGGTCACCTCCTCGGCGATTCTGCTGTTCAACGCATTCAGCGCTTCCGGCCGGTTCAGGGTGATCCACCCCACCCGTCCGCGCTGCTCGACCAGGATCGTCTCGTACTCGGTCATGTCGCCCTCTCCGTCGTGGTTGCGTTCCACCTTCACCCCTGCGTTCGAATCGCGCAAATGGTGGCTCTCAGGTGCCCGATGGAACCATTCGCGCGATTCGAACGGCCGTCATCACACGCGGTCGTCGCGGATGTCGGTGATGATGCCGGAGAAGTCGCGGCTCGCCCCGTCTCCGGCAGCGAACGCGGCGTAGATCTCCTGGGCGAGTCGGCCCATCCGCGCATCCGTCGACGTCTGCTCGATCGCCTGCAGCGCGAGACCGAGGTCCTTCGCCATCAATGCACCGGCGAATCCGGGCTGGTAATCGCGGTTCGCCGGGCTCGTGGGCACCGGTCCGGGCACGGGGCAGTTCGTCGTGATCGACCAGCACTGCCCTGACGCCTGAGACACGACGTCGAAGAGCGCCTGGTGCTCGAGCCCGAGGCGCTCCCCCAGCACGAATGCCTCCGCGACGGCGATCTGCGAGACCGCGAGCACCATGTTGTTGCAGACCTTGGCCGCCTGTCCTAGCCCAGATCCGCCGCAGTGCACGATGCGCTTTCCCATCACCTCGAGGAGCGGGAGTGCCGCGGCGAAGTCCTCGTCCGACCCGCCCACCATGAACGCGAGAGTGCCGTTCTCCGCGCCGACCACTCCACCGGACACCGGGGCATCGACGTTGCGGTGTCCGGCGGCGAGAGCGAGCGCGTGCGCGGCACGGGCCTCGTCGACCGCGATGGTGGACGACTCGATGAACAGCGTGCCGGGTCGCGCAGCCGCGAGCAGCTCGGTGCGATACGCCTCGATCACGTGCTTCCCGGCGGGGAACATCGTGATGACGACATCCGCCTCCGCCACGGCCTCCGCCCCGCTCGCCGCCACCGCGATGCCGGCCGCCCGCGCTGCCTCGATCGCCGCCGGAACCAGGTCGAAGCCGTGCACCTCATGACCGGCGGCGACGAGGTTCTTCGCCATCGGCAGTCCCATGTGCCCGAGTCCGAGGAAGGCCACGGCCGGTTTCGACGACGACCCGGTCATGATGCGCTCCGCATCTGATCTCCGCCACGCTGCACGGACGCCGAGCCCGCCGGTCGCAGCATCTCGCGTCCGACGATCAGACGCATGATCTCGTTCGTGCCTTCCAGGATCTGGTGCACCCGCAGGTCGCGGACCACCTTCTCGATCCCGTAGTCCTGCAGGTAGCCGTAGCCGCCGTGCAGCTGCAGGGCGCGATTGGCGACGTCGAATCCGGCATCGGTCGCGAACCGCTTGGCCATGGCGCAACGCATCGTCGCGTCCGGCGCGTGCTCGTCGACCGCCTGCGCGCCATCGCGCACCATCAGCCGGGCGGCGTGCAGGTCGGTGCGCATGTCGGCGATCGCGAACAGGATCGACTGCTTCTCGGCGAGCGGTTCGCCGAACGCCATCCGCTCGTGGACGTACTGCACAGCCTTGTCGAGCGCCCATTGCGCCGCGCCCAGCGAGCACGCGGCGATGTTGAGCCGACCGCCGTTGAGCGCGGACATCGCGATCGCGAACCCGCGTCCCTCGTCGCCGAGCATGGCGGATGCCGGGACTCGGACGCCGTCGAGGATCACCTGTCGGGTGGGCTGCGCATGCCACCCCATCTTCTTCTCCGGTGCGCCGAAGCTGAGGGATTCGGAGTCTCCCGGCACGAGGAACGCGCTGATACCGCGTGCTCCCGGTTCTCCCGTGCGCGCCATCACGACGTAGACGGCGGCCTCGCCCGCACCG
The DNA here is from genome assembly GCF_005502545.1 of Microbacterium sp. Beta. Classification (NCBI taxonomy): domain Bacteria; kingdom Bacillati; phylum Actinomycetota; class Actinomycetes; order Micrococcales; family Microbacteriaceae; genus Microbacterium; species Microbacterium sp. Beta. Next base: position 148,346 of record NZ_SCOG01000007.1, on the reverse strand, counting down.
GAGATGAACTGCTTCACTCCCGTGAGCACGTAATCGTCGCCGTCGCGGACCGCACTCGTCGCGACGTTGGCCGCATCAGACCCCACCCCCGGCTCTGTGAGGCAGTAGCCGCCGAACTCCGACATCGCGGTGAGCTGCGGCAACCACGTCGCGCGCTGGCTGTCATCACCGTAGGTGTCGATCATCCACACGACCATGTTGTGGATGGAGATGTACGCCGCGACCGCCGGGTCACCCTTCGCGAGCTCCTCGAAGATCGCGACGGTGTCGAGCCGACTGAGTCCACTGCCCCCGAACTCCTCGTCGACGTAGATACCGCCGAGCCCGAGCTCTCCTGCACGGTTCAGCGATTCCCGGGGGAACAGGTGCTTCTCGTCGCGTTCCGCGGCGTAGGGGGCGAGCTCGGTCTCGGCGAACTCGCGGACGGCGCCGATGATCGCCTCGCGCTCCTCGGCGGTGGTGGTGACGGTGGTCATGGTCATCGCTTTTCCTTAGAAGTTGGGTCCCTGAGCTTGTCGAAGGGTCAGTGCATCGTGGGGATGACGAAGCTGGCGCCGTCGCGGATGCCCGCAGCGGGCCAGCGACTCGTCACCGTCTTGGTCTTCGTGTAGAAGCGGAAGGCATCGGTGCCGTGCTGGTTGAGGTCGCCGAAGCCGCTGCGCTTCCACCCGCCGAACGTGTAATAGGCGATCGGCACGGGGATCGGCACGTTCACCCCGACCATCCCGACCTCGACGCGGGCGGCGAAGTCACGAGCCGCGTCGCCGTCGCGCGTGAAGATGGCGACCCCGTTGCCGTACTCGTGCTCCGAGGCCATGCGCAGCGCCTCCTCGTAGTCGGCGGCGCGGGCGATCACGAGCACAGGGCCGAAGATCTCCTCGCGGTAGATCGCCATGTCGGTGGTGACGTGGTCGAACAGGGTCGGTCCGAGATAGAAGCCCTCTTCGTGCCCTTCGACCGTGAAGCCGCGACCGTCGGCGAGCAGCGTCGCACCCTCGTCGATCCCCTGCTGGATGTAGCCTTCCACCCGTTCGACGGCCGCCCGCGTGACCAGAGGTCCGTAGTCGACGTCCGCGGCGAGGGAAGGCCCCACCCGCAGCTGGGCGACACGTTCGGTGAGCTTCGCGGCGAGGGCGTCTGCGGTCTCCTGCCCCACCGGCACGGCGACCGAGATGGCCATGCAGCGTTCGCCCGCCGAGCCGTAGCCGGAGCCGATCAGCGCGTCGACGGCCTGGTCGAGGTCGGCATCCGGCATCACGATCATGTGATTCTTGGCACCGCCGAAGCACTGCGCGCGCTTGCCGTGGGCTGCGGCCGTCGCGTAGATGTACTCCGCGATGGGCGTGGACCCGACGAAGCCGACCGCGCGGATGCGGTCGTCGGTGAGCAGCGTGTCGACCGCCTCCTTGTCGCCGTGCACCACGTTGAGGACGCCGGCGGGCAGGCCCGCCTCAAGGAAGAGTTCGGCGATGCGCACCGGCACGGAAGGGTCACGCTCGCTGGGCTTGAGCACGACCGCATTGCCGGCGGCGAGCGCGGGGCCGGCCTTCCACAGCGGGATCATGGCGGGGAAGTTGAAGGGCGTGATCGCGGCGACGACCCCGAGCGGCTGCCGCATCGAGTACACGTCGATGCCGGCTCCGGCGCCGGTGGAGTACTCGCCCTTGAGGAGGTGCGGAGCACCGGCGGAGAACTCGATGACTTCGAGCCCCCGCTGGATGTCGCCCTTCGCGTCGTCGACCGTCTTGCCGTGCTCGCTCGCGAGGAGTTCGGCCAGAGACGTCATCTCGCGCTGCACCAGGTCGAGGAAGCGCAGCAGCACGCGGGCGCGCTTCTGCGGGTTGGTCGCTGCCCACGCCACCTGCGCCTCTTCGGCGTTCGTGATCACGCGGCGCACCTCGTCGGCCGATGCGAGCGGAACCCTGGCCTGCACAGCGCCCGTGCTCGGATCGAACACGTCGGCGAAGCGACCCGAATCGGGAGTGAGAAGCGATCCGCCCACGAAGTGCGGGATAGTACGAGTCATTGTGTGACATCCCTCCGTGCCGTCGTTGGCACATTGGGGAGTTTACTCGGAGGACCGGACATTTACTAGGACATCCTTGTATCTTCCGGATCGACCTCGCTCTCGGCAGTGTTGGGTGTTCGCATCGCGTTCACCGTCCGGCCATCTCGCCCGGGTAGAACTGCAGATGCGCGGACAGAGACTCAGACCGGATCGGGTGTCACGTCCACCGCGCGCACGGTGAGCGTTCTCGCTCCCGTCGCGGCTCCCACGCCGCGTGACCCCCGCCGAATCGGGTCGGCGGGGGTCTCTCTGTGCACGGGCGGATCCGGTCGGGAACCTCCCGCAACCGAATTAGAATCGACCAAGCGCCGTCACCCTGGCGCATCCGCTCCGGCGCCCCGACCCCTGGCGCCCGTTCCCGAGGACCGCACCATGTCCGAACCCCTCACCGTGTCCATCCGCCGCGAAGTCGACCCCGAGCGCATCGTCGAGGCGACCGCCTGGGTGCAGACGGGGGTGAACCTCGCGACGAAGTATCCGGGCTTCCTCGGCTCAGGCTGGGTGCGTGCCGGCGAAGACTCGCAGGTCTGGCACATGCTCTACCGTTTCGCGAGCGAGGATTCGCTCACCGCGTGGGAGCAGTCGGCCGAGCGGGCATGGTGGCTGTCGATGGGCGAAGGTTTCGTGCGCAGCGAGCGCTCCAAGCGCCGCACCGGGATCGAGGGCTGGTTCGACGAGCCGACCACCGGGACGATCACGCTTCCGTCCTCCGACGGCACCACCGAGACGGTCACGGTCGCACCCGCCCCGCCGCGCTGGAAGCAGGCGACCTCGATCTGGCTGGGCTTCTTCCCCGTCAACCTCGCCTTCACCTACGCGATGAGCCCGGTTCCGGGATGGAACGAACTGCCGATCTGGTTGCGGGTGCTCGTCACCACGCTCGTGCTCACGCCGATCATGGCGTACTGGGTTCTCCCGTTCGTCACCCGGTCGCTGCGGAGCTGGCTCGCGCGCTGAGCGCCGCCCCGGACACGCCTCTCACCTCTCGCCGGACGACGCGCCCTTCCTCTCGGCCTCCTTCTCTCCTGAGCCCACCAGCGAGAGCGGATCCGCGATGTCCTCCAGTGACTTGCCCGCGGCGCTCACGCCGAAGACGCCGCAGACGATGCCGCCGAACATCATGATCGACGCGCCGAGCACATAGCCCCAGAAGAGCGGACCGCGGTCGCCGCTCTCGGCGCTCTGCCCGATCAAGGCACCGTAGAGCACCGGAGCGATCGCGCCGACCAGCTGACCGATCGAGAAGATGTACGAGATGACCTGGCTGCGCAGCTCCAGCGGGAAGATCTCGCTGACCGTCAGGTAGGCGGCGGATGCTCCGGCCGACGCGAAGAAGAACGAAGCGCACCAGAACGCCGTGTGCGTCGCGGCGTTCAGCACCCCGGCGTTGAACAGGAAGGCGCTGACCAGCAGGATCAGGCCGGCGAGCATGTAGGTGCCGAACAGCATGCGACGGCGACCCCAGGTGTCGAAGAAGTGCCCGAGGATGAGCGCCCCGGCAAGGTTCCCGACGGCGAACACGATGAAGTACTGCGACGCCGAAGCGGGCGGGGTGTCGTAGAAGTTCTCCAGCACCAGCGCGTACGTGAAGAAGATGGCGTTGTAGAGGAAGGACTGCGTCACCATCATCGTGATGCCCACCAGCGTGCGCCGCGGGTACTTCTTGAACAGCACCTTCGCGATCACGAGGAACGGCACGCGGCCGTACTCCTTGACCGTGATGGCCTTGCTCTCGTCGACGGGTGGGATCGTCTTGCCCTCCTTGCGGATGCGCTCCTCGATCTCGTCGACATTGCGCTCCGCCGCCTCTTCGCGTCCGTGCGTCATCTGCCAGCGCGGGCTCTCCGGGATGTGCCGGCGCATGTAGATGAGCAGCAGTCCGAGGAGGGGTCCGAGGAAGAAGCTGAGCCGCCACCCGATGTCCTCGGGAAGGATGTCGGTGTTCAGGAAGAACACGTTGGCCACGGCACCGAGCGCCGCACCACCCCAGTAGGTGCCGTTGATCGCGATGTCGACACGTCCGCGGTAGCGCGCCGGGATGATCTCGTCGATCGCCGAGTTGATGGCCGCGTACTCGCCGCCGATACCGGCGCCGGCCACGAAGCGCCAGATGTAGAAGAACCACGGCGCGAAGGCGAGCCCTGCGACCGCGGAGCCCACGAGGTACACGGCAAGGGAGACGAGGAAGAGCTTCTTGCGTCCCAGGCGATCGGTGAGGCGTCCGAAGAAGAGGGCACCGAAGACCTGACCGAGCAGGTAGCACGTGCCGGCGAGCCCCACCTCGGCCGGCCCCATGCCGAGGGTCGCGGCGTATCCGTTCGCGGCGACGATCTGCACCTCGAGGCCGTCGAGGATCCACGAGAACCCGAGCCCGACGACGATCAACCAGTGGAATCGCGACCACGGCAGCCGGTCCATACGTGCGGGGACGAGTGACCTGACCTCCTTGACGGCGGCGTCGGATGCGGACATGGACCCTCCTTCGTACGGGACGTGCTTCCGTCCCCGGGGTCTGTCCTACTCCCGTCGCCGACTTCGCCGCAGCCACCTTGACCCGGGAGCCTCCGGGGCGCTACAGCGTTGGAATCGCGCGAAGGTTCCATCGCGGGTGGAGATGGAGCCATTCGCGCGACTCGAAGGGCGGTCAGCCGACGTGGCGCTCGTCAGGGCCGTCGTAGAAGGACAGGGGGCGGATGAGCGCGTTCGATCCGGCCTGCTCGATCACGTGGGCCGTCCACCCGGTCACGCGTGCCGCGACGAACAGCGGCGTGAAGGTGAGGGTGTCGAAGCCGATCAGGTTGTACGCGGGACCAGAGGGGTAGTCGAGGTTCGGGTAGATGCCCTTGCGGGCGACGAACTCCGACTCGAGCGCGTCGTACAGAGCCGCGACCTCCGGGCGGTCGTAGTGCTCCACCAGGGTGTCGAGCGCGGCCTTCATGGTCGGCACGCGGGAGTCGCCCCTCTTGTAGACGCGGTGCCCGAAGCCCATGATCTTGCGCTTCTCCGCGAGGGCCTTGTCGAGCCAGGACTCCACCGCGTCCGCCGACCCGATCTCGTCGAAGATGTGCAGCACGGCCTCGTTGGCCCCTCCGTGCAGCGGACCCTTGAGTGCACCGATGGCACCGACGACGGCCGAGTAGATGTCACTCAGCGTCGAGGTGATCACCCGCGCGGTGAAGGTCGAAGCGTTGAAGGAGTGCTCGGCGTAGAGGATCATCGACCGGTTGAAGGCGTCGACCACAACGTCGTCCGCCTCCTCCCCGAAGGTCATCCAGAGGAAGTTCGCCGAGTAGTCGAGGTCGTCGCGCGGGGCGATGAGCTCCTGACCGCGACGGCGACGCTGACCGTACGCGACGATGGCCGGCAGCGCGGCAAACAGCCGGATGCTGCGCTCGAGGTTCTGCTCTGGGCTTCCACCCGCGTCGAGCACCGAGCCGCCGGCACCGGGGTCAGAGGCGCCGATCAGGCTGACCGCGGTGCGCACCTCGTCCATCGGATGCGCCTCGAGCGGGACCAGGTCGATCGCCGCCTTCACATTGTCGGCGAGCGCGCGGTGCTTCCGCTCCTCCAGCCGGAACGCGGCGAGTTCTTCGGGGGTCGGCAGCTCGCCGTTCCACAGCAGATACGCCACCGCTTCGAAGGGCTGGGTGTCCGCCAGCTCCTGCACCGGGTAGCCGCGGTACAGCAGGCTGTTCGTCTCGGGGTTGACCTTCGAGATCGCGGTCGTGTCGACGACGACGCCCGCAAGCCCCTTCTTGATGTCCGGCTCGGTCATGGTCACTCCTTCGTGTACTTCGACTCGTCGCTGCGCTCCTCGCTCAGCAACCGCGTCGTGTGTCCGCTTCGCTGCGCTCAGCGACCGGTGTTGTCGACTGTGAAGTTGAAGACGCCCGAGTCGAAGTGGTTGTACGACTCGTAGTCGATCAGATCGTAGAGATCGGCGCGGTGCTGCATCTCGCCGAGCTTCGAGGTCAGGTGCCCCTCGTCGTTCAGAGTATCCAGTGCGCGGCCGGCGGCCCCCATCGAGATGCGCAACAGCGACACCGGCCAGATGACCAGGTTCACTCCGGCGTCGCGGAGGCTGTCGACGGAGAACAGCTCGCTCTTGCCGAACTCGGTCATGTTCGCCAGGATCGGCACGTCGAGCGCCTCGGCCATCGCCTCGAACTCGCCCAGGGTGCGCATCGCCTCGGGGAACACGGCGTCGGCGCCGGCATCCACCAGCGCCTTCGCGCGGTCGATCGCGGCGTCCAACCCCTCGACGGCCCGGATGTCGGTGCGCGCCATGATGAGGAAGTTCTCGTCGCGGCGGGCGTCGGCCGCGGCACGGATCCGCTTGATCGCGGTGTTCTCGTCGACCACGGCCTTGCCGTCGAGGTGACCGCAGCGCTTCGGGTTGATCTGGTCCTCGATGTGGGTGCCGGCGAGACCCGCGTCTTCGAGCTCCTGGATCGTGCGGGCGACGTTCATCGGTTCCCCGAAGCCGGTGTCGGCGTCGACGATCGCGGGGAGGTCGGTCATGCGGGCGATCTGCTTGGCGCGGCCGGCGACCTCGGTGAGCGTGGTGAGGCCGATGTCGGGGAGCCCCAGGTCGGCGGAGAGCACGGCGCCGGAGATGTAGACGCCGTCGAAGCCCTTCTGCTCGATCAGTCGGGCGCTCAGCGGATTGAACGCGCCGGGGAGGCGCAGCAGCTCCCCGGAGGCCAGTCGCTCCCGGAAGAGGCGCCTCTTCTCGGCAGGTGTGACGGTGGAGTACAGCATCAGAACAGACCCTTGGGGGCGTCGGCGGCTTCGAGCAGTCCGGGCTTCGCGACGATCGACAATTCGCCGACCTCGGCGGCGGTCAGTTCGGGCAGGCGCTGCACGAGGGCGAGGAAACGCTCGATCTCGGCGGGCTCGAGCACGGGCTCCGCCAGCAGACGGAACTTCGCGATGTAGTTCTCGCGGGCGAACGGGCGCGCTCCGAGGGGGTGCGCATCGGCCACGGCGATCTCGTCCACCACGACCTCACCGTCGGTGAGACGGATCTCGACGCGACCGCCGAACGCCTTCTCGGCCGGGTCCTCGGAGTGGTAGCGGCGCGTCCACTCGGCATCCTCGGCCGTGGTGATCTTGTGCCACAGCGCGACCGTGTCGGCGCGACCAGCGCGCTCGGGGGCATAGGAGTCGACGTGGTGCCAGCCGCCGTCCTGCAGGGCCACCGCGAAGATGTACGGCACCGAGTGGTCGAGGGTCTCGCGCGACGCGGTGGGGTCGTACTTCTGCGGGTCGTTCGCGCCCGAGCCGATCACGTTGTGCGTGTGGTGGCTGGTGTGGATGACGATGGACTCGATGTTCGCAGGGTCGCGCAGCGCGGGGTTCTGCAGGCCGAGCTTGCGGGCGAGGTCGATCAGCGCCTGGGCCTGGTACTCGGCGGAGTGCTCCTTCGTGTACGAGTCCAGGATCGCGCGCTTGGGCTCGCCGGCGGCGGGCAGCGGCACGTCGTACGAGGCGTCCTTGCCGTCGAGCATCCACGCGATCACGCCGTCTTCGCCTTCGTAGATCGGCGCGGGGCTGGTCTGACCGCGCATCGCCCGGTCGACCGCCTCGACGGCCATCTTCCCGGCGAACGCCGGGGCGTGCGCCTTCCAGGTGGAGATCTCACCCTTGCGGCTCTGGCGGGTGGCGGTCGTGGTGTGCAGCGCCTGGCCGACCGCCTGGTAGATCGTCTCGACGTCGAGACCGAGGAGAGTGCCGATACCGGCGGCCGCGGACGGGCCGAGGTGGGCGACGTGGTCGATCTTGTGCTTGTGCAGGCAGATCGCGCGCACCAGGTCCATCTGGATCTCGTAGCCGGTGGCGATGCCGCGCACGAGAGCCTGGCCGTCCTTGCCGGTGTGCTGAGCGACCGCGAGGATCGGCGGGATGTTGTCGCCGGGGTGCGAGTACTCGGCTGCGAGGAACGTGTCGTGGTAGTCGAGTTCACGCACGGCGACGCCGTTCGCCCAGGCCGCCCACTCGGGGCTGGTGCGGTGGTCGAGCTCGGCGCCGAAGAGGTTCGCGCCGACGCCGCCGGTCGAGACGGGGTGGCTGAACGCCTGCGCACGAGCCGCGTTGATCGGCGCACGGGTGAGGGAAGCGGCGGCCACCGACGCGTTGTCGATGATGCGGTTGATGATCATGTCGACGACGGGCTGCTCGACCTCGACCCGGTCGGCGGCGACCTCGGCGATCTTCCAGGCGAGCTGGTCTTCCCTGGCGAGGTTCTCGTCGCTGCGGTGCACACGGACGTGGTGGCTGACGGTCATTTCTTATCCTTCACTGTTACGGGAATCGAGGGAGTCGAGGATGCCGGCGAGCGCGTTGTGCAGGTGCACGTGCGTGGCATGGGCGGCGAGGTCGCCGTCGCGGGCGGCGAGGGCTTCCGCGATGGTGCGGTGCTCGGCGGCGGAGGCGGCGAGTCGGGCGGGCTTGTCCCTGGCCATCCGCCGCACTCTCACGAGGTGGGTGCGCACGGTGCGCAGCGCGGAGGCGATGTAGTCGTTGGCGACGGCCGCGTCGAGGGCCGCGTCGAAGCGGGCGATGAGCGCGTAATAGGCGTCTCGACCCTCGACGGCGTCGAGGTCGACATGCGCGAACTCGTCGGCGAGGGCTGCGAAGAGCTGCGCGTCGCCCCGGGCGGCGGCGAGGCGTGCCGAGGATTCCTCGAGCGCCCGACGGATCTCGAAGAGGGAGCGGATGTCGTCGGCGTCGAGGTCTGCCACGACGGTGACGCGCGGAGACTGCTGCACCACGAGCCCGTCGGCGATCAGCCGACGGAGCGCCTCGCGCATCGGTGTACGGCTCACTCCCAGGCGCTCGGCCTGCTCGACCTCGCCGAGCACGAAGCCGGCCGGCAGGGCACCGGACTGGATGCCGTCGAGCAGCGCCGCATACGCGCGGTCACCCGCGGAGGTGCGTTCAGCGACGAGACTCATCCCCTCAGTGTATACATAAATCCGCCCTGCGCGCCTCCTATCACCCCCTGCGCCGACTGTACGTATACAAAACTCCGCTCCGGTCGGGAGGGGCGGGCTCGCCGAGCTTCACCACGACCACGCCGATCAACACCAGCACACCGCCGAAGGCCTGCAGCAGGTCGGGGAGCTGGCCGAGCAGCAGCCAGCCGAACAGCAGCGCGGCCACGACCTCCGCGAGTGCGACGAAGGAAGCGAGCCGCGACCCCAGCATGCGCGTCGAGGCGATGCCCAGCAGATAGGCGAGAGCGGTCGCCACCACCCCCATCGCGAGCACCGGGACGAACCAGGGAACACTGCCGAACCGGTAGGAGATGTCGTCGGTCGTCCATGCGATCGGCAGCACGCCGATCGCGCCGGCCGCAGTCAGCCCCAGTGCCCCGAGCAGGAGCCCGCTGCCGGCCAGGGCGAGGGGCGGCAATCCCGTGTCGGCCTTGGCGGACAGCACGAAGTAGGCGGCAGCGCCCACCATGGCGCCGAGGGCCCACAGGATTCCGGGCACGTTGACGTCGGCACCCGTGAGGACGTCGAGCATGAGCACGAGCCCGACGAAAGCGATCGCCGCACCGAGCAGGCTCTTGCGGCTCGGCCGCTCCCCTCTCCGCAGCCAGAGCCACAGCAGTACCGCGACCGGGGCGGTGTACTCGATGAGCAGCGCCAGCCCGACGTCCATCACCGCGACCGCCTGGAAGTAGAAGAGCTGGGTCGCGGCGACCGCGAGCAGCCCGTAGGCGAGGATCATGCCCGCATTGCGCCGCAGCAGCGTCCACCGTCCTCGCAGCGACAGGATAGTGGGGACGAGCAGCACGAGGGCGGCGACCCAGATGCGCGCGGTGACGGCGGCACCGGGACTCCACCCTGCGTCGATGAGCCCCCGCGCCCATCCGCCCGACATGCCGAAGGCGAAGGCCGCGGCGAGGGCGAGCGGCAGCCCGAGACGCACACCCCTGGCGGAGTGCACAACCGCGTCATTGCTCACCGTACTCATGATCGATGACGCTACTCCCGCGCGTTGTAACATGTCAATATGATCTTCACCGATGACACGGAAGAGGCGTTGCGCTCCGCGGTCTGGCTCGCGAACTCGGCGGAGCAGCCGGACACACTCACCGACATCGACGACGAGGGCACCTTCCTCCACGAGTTCCCCTACACCGGCCGCCTGGACCGCGATGAGGCCGAGGTCGCCTCGCTTCGCGGACTGCGTCCCCGGCTCCGTGCGATGCTGCTGGCGCCGCGCGACGAGATGGCCGCGCACGTCAACGACGCCCTCGCGGAGTCCCGCCTCACCCCCGCGCTGCGCCGTCATGACGGCGTGGACTGGCATCTGCACGCGGTGGCGGACGAGCAGCCCCTTGCCGAACGCATCCTGATCGAGACCGCGATGGCCCTGATCGACGTCATCCGTGCCGACGAGGGCTCGCGCCTCACGGTCTGCGAGGACGATACCTGCCAGGCCATCGCGCTCGACCTCTCCCGCAACCGCTCGAAGCGCTACTGCTCCACCACGTGCGCGAACCGCAACGCCGTCGCCGCCTACCGCGCGCGCCGCGCCGAGTCCTGAGCCGACGCCGACTCCTGAGCCGACACAGAGTCCTGGGCCTGAGCCGGCGCAGGAGCCTCCTCCGACGCACCCGCGCCGACACCCGCCATGCGCGGGCGGGAGCGCTTCCGCCAGGCCAGCGGTGAACGACCGAAGCGCCGGCGGAAGGCTCGCGAGAACGCCGCCTCCGATTCGAACCCGACCGCATGCGCGACGGCACCGACCGCCATCGCCGTGGTCTCGAGAAGCTTCGAGGCGGCAAGCATCCGACGCCCCGCCACGTAGGCGGCGGGCGACTGACCGACGACGGCGGTGAACCGGTGAGCGAAGGCGGACCGTGACTGGTGCGTCAGGGCTGCTCACTGGGGTCCCCTGATCCTCGAACTCCGTCGCCGCGGCTACGACGATCTGCACGCGGTCGAGAACCCGCTCACCTCCCTCGCCGACGACGCAGAGCGCACGCAGAAGATGGTCCGTCAGATCGACGGCCCCGTCCTCCTCGTCGGGCACTCCTACGGCGGCGCCGTCATCACGGAGGCCGGCGACCTGCCCAACGTGGTGGGCCTCGTCTACGTGGCGGCGTTCGCTCCCGACGCCGGCGAGAGCGCAGGGCAGATCACTCAGGAGAACCCACCGGCCGCGGTCGACGCCATCGCCCCCGACTCGGACGGCTATCTGTGGATCGCACAGGACCGCTTCCACGAGAGCTTCGCCCAGGACCTCTCCGCCGACGACGCGCTGGTCATGGCCGTCACCCAGAAGGCCCCCCTGGGGTCGACGTTCGGCGACACCGTGACGGCGCCCGCATGGAAGGCGAAGCCCACCTGGTACCAGGTCTCGACCGCCGACCGGATGATCAATCCCGACAACGAACGACGCATGGCGACGCGCATGAACCCGCGTCAGGTCGTCGAGCTCGACGCCAGCCACGCCTCGCTGGCCTCGCAGCCGGCGGCGATCGCCGACCTCATCGATGCTGCGGTCGCGGGGTCGGGCGCGAGCTGACCCGAGTACAGGGCGGACTCTCCGCGGTGTGCCGTGCACCGGACCGGGGAGCCCGTCGCTGCGCGCGCGCTCATCCTCATCGCGTGCGAGGGTGCAACCCGCTCTGGACGCCACCTGTCATAACAGGTAGGGTGAACCTGTCATTACAGGTTGCGCAGCGTCGCAGCACCCGTTACGAGGAGCACCGATGCCCGAGTTCCACGCCCCGCCGATCTCCCCCCTGGCGATCGCCTTCGACGCCGAGAAGCTCACGCTCTCGCCCGAAGGGCCGACTCTCACCCGGCGGATGTCCGACCTCGAAGGGCTCTTCCTCGACGCAGAGGCCTGGGCCACGGCATCAGCCGGCGAGAACCCCGTGGTCTACACCGTGGTCAGCTCCCCCGTGCCCGAGGTCGACCGCGAGCTGCCCCAGTCGATCACCACGATCATGCCCGGGGACACGAGCGGAGAGCTCTGGATGACCAAGGGCCACCAGCACCCGAACCATCAGGGCGAGATCTACCTGGCGCTGAAAGGTCGCGGCGGACTGCTCATGTTCGACGGCGAGCGCACCGAATGGCTCGACATGCTCCCTGGCACGATCGGCTACATCCCGCCTGGGTGGGCGCACCGCTCGGTGAACACCGGCGACGAGCCGTACTCCTTCCTCGCGGTGTACCCGGGTGGAGCGGGCCACGACTACGGCTGGGTGCTGGAGCACGGGATGGGTTCGCGGGCTTACCGGTCGCCCGAGGGCGTCGAGCTGCGTCCGTACGCGGGATAGGCGCCGCCATGATCATCGCGCACGACCTGGGCACGACGGGGAACAAGGCCTCCCTGCACCACGACGACGGCCGGATCGTCGCCTCGGTCACCGTCGCCTACCCCGCGCACTTCGCCGCGGGCGGCGTCGCCGAGCAGAACCCGGACGACTGGTGGAACGCGGTCGTCGCCGCCACACGTGACCTGATCGCCCGCACCAGCACGCCCACGAGCGACATCGTCGGACTCGTGGTGAGCGGACAGATGATGGGCGCCGTCCTCCTCGATGCCGAGGGCGAGCCCGCGCGACCGGCGATCATCTGGGCCGACACGAGAGCCGGAGCCCAGCAGCGCGAGCTCGAGGACGCGATCGGCGCCGAACGCGCGTACGGGATCCTGGGGCACCGTCTGAACCCCACCTACTCGGTCGAGAAGATCATGTGGGTGCGCGACAACGAGCCCGACGTCTGGGCGCGCGTGCGCCGGGTCTGTGTCGCGAAGGACTTCATCGTGCTGCGCCTCACCGGGCGTCTGGCGACGGACCGTTCCGACGCGTCAGGCACCAACGCCTACGACCAGGCGGCCGGCACCTGGTCGGACGAGGTGCTGCGGACCGCACGCCTCGACCGCGCGCTGTTCCCCGAGATCCTGGAGTCGACGCAGATCGCGGGAGCGCTGACGGATGCCGCTGCGGCCGCGCTCGGGCTGCACACGGGCGTGCGGGTGGTGATGGGCGGCGGCGACGGCCCCCTGGCCGCGGTCGGATCGGGCGTGGTCGCTCCGGAGGACGGCGCCTACGTGTGCCTCGGCACCTCGTCATGGATCTCGTTCGCAGCGGATGCTCCGCTGCACGATCCGGGAATGCGCACCTTCACGTTCGACAACGTCGTCCCCGGCTCGTTCGTGCCCACGGCGACCATGCAAGCCGGCGGTGCTTCCGTGCAGTGGATCGCCGAGGCCCTCTCCCCCGACCCCGCCCACCCGGAGACCGGACGGCTGACGGCCGAGGCCTCCGCCGATGTCGACACCGACGACCTCTACTTCCTCCCGTACCTGCTCGGTGAGCGCTCCCCGCTGTGGGACCCGGACGCCCGTGGCGCATTCGTCGGTCTCTCGCGGCACCACGGTCGGGCCCACCTCGTCCGCGCCGTGCTGGAGGGCACCGCGTTCAACCTGCTCAGCTGCATCCAGGCATTCCGCGCGTCGGGCGCCGTGATCGACCGCATCGATGCGGTCGGCGGCGGAGCGCAGAGCGACGTGTACCTGTCGGTGCTCGCCGACGTCTGGGGAGTTCCCGTTCGTCGCCGCACGATCGTCGAGGAGGCGAACAGCCTCGGAGCCGCCGTGACGGCCGCGGTCGGGCTCGGGATCACCGACTTCTCGGCAGCACGTGCCCTCAGCGAGGTCACCGCCGAGTTCACCCCGGATGCCGGCCGCCATGCCGTGTACGCCGAACGGCACGCGCGGTTCACGGATGCCTACGCGGCCCTCGCGCCGTGGTTCGCCGGACGGCCGCGCTGATGGCTGTGATCCTCGTCACCAGCCGATCCTTCTCGGACGGCGACCTCGATCTGGTGGAGCGGGCAGCGCAGTCCGGACACCGCGTCCTCCGCGGGCCCGCGCACCACGACATGGACGAGCTGCGGTCGCTGCTGCACGGCGCCGATGCCTGGATCGCAGGAACCGGCGCCATCACCGATGCGCACCTCGCCGCGGCCCCGAAGCTCAAGATCGTCGCCCGTTACGGAGTAGGCACCGAGTCGGTCGACCTCGCTGCCGCTCGTGATCGCGGCATCCCCGTGACGAACACCCCCGGCGCGAACGCCGACGCTGTGGCCGATCACGCGGTCGGTCTGATGCTGGCCGCGCTGCGGTTCGTGCCGGACGGCGACCGCCGGGTGCGCGCGGGCGACTGGGGGGTGCGGCGCGGACGGGAGCTCGGCGCCGCCACGGTCGGCATCGTCGGCTTCGGCCGGATCGGCCAGGGCGTCGCTGCGCGTCTGAGCGGCTTCGGTCCGCGCGTGCTCGCGGCCGACCCGTTCGTGCCCGACGACGTGGTGCGCGCCCGCGGGGCGGAAGCCGCCTCGGTCGACGACCTGTTCCGCGCGGCCGACGTGATCACTCTGCACGCCCCGGGCGGCCAGCGACTCGTCGATGCGGAGCGCCTCGTCGGCATGCGGCCAGGCACGGTGCTGGTCAACACCGCCCGAGGGGACCTGATCGACGAGGCGGCAGTGGCCAGGGCACTGCACGACGGCGTGCTCGCCGGTTACGCGGCCGACACGCTCGACGGGGACACCGCAGCGCACGCGAGTCCCCTGCTCGCGCCGGAGCTCGCCGACCGGGTCATCGTGACCCCGCACCTCGGCGCGCAGACCACCCAGGCGGTCGACAACATGGGCTCCCTCTCGCTCGCCGACGTGATCGCCGTCCTCTCCGGCGGCGAGCCCGCGCATCCCGTCCCGATCCCCGCCTCCGAGGAGACCCGATGACCACCACCGCCGACACCGTGACCTCCGGATCCGAGACGGTCGCCGCCGACTACATGGGCTTCGTCGGGGTGACCACCGCCTCCTCGTCGATCATGAAGGTGTTCCCGCTCTGGGCCGACATCCTCGACCTGCCGACGCGCACCCTGGTCGGTCACGACCTGCCGATGGATGCTGACCCCGCGCAGTATCGCGCGATTGTCGAGCAGATCCGCGACGATCCGCACCACCGCGGGGCCCTGGTGACCACGCACAAGATGAACGTGTTCGCCGCCGCCTCCGACCTGTTCGACGAACTCGACCCGTTCGCGGTGTCGTGCTCCGAGATCTCCAGCATCTCCAAGCGGGGGCGGACGCTGTCGGGGAGGGCCAAGGACCCGATCACGGTCGACCTCGCGCTGAACGACTTCCTGCCCACGGGCCACTTCACCCGCACGGGGGCTGCGGTCGTGATCCTGGGGGCCGGAGGCTCGGGCACCGCTCTCAGCTGGGCCCTCGCCGAACGCCCCGACGCCCCGTCGAGGATCACGGTGACCGCCCGCACGCAGGACAAGCTCGACCACCTGCGCGAGGTGCACCGCCAGCACGGCACCCGTGAGGGGTTGATCGAATACGTCGTCACCACGACGCCGGAAGAAGCCGATGCCCTCGTCGCGGCTGCGCCGGCCGGCTCGGTGATCGCCAATGCGACGGGACTCGGGAAGGACCGCCCCGGCTCCCCCCTGACCGACGCGGTGGTGTTCCCCGATGGCGCGTACGCGTGGGAGTTCAACTACCGCGGCTCGCTCGAGTTCCTCCATCAGGCCGAAGCACAGGCCGCGGTTCGCGACCTGCACGTGGTCGACGGCTGGCGCTACTTCATCCACGGCTGGTCGCAGGTCGTCGCCGACGTGTTCGAGCTCGATCTCACACCCGAGACCGTCGAGCGACTCGCCGAGGCCGCGGAGTCGGTGCGCTGATGTCCGCCGTCGTCCGCACGGTGCTCGGGGACATCGCCCCGGCGCTGCTCGGGCGCGTGGACTACCACGAGCACCTGTTCCAGGTGTCACCGCTGCTGCCGGGAGACGAGCTCGACGACGAGAAGGCCTCGGGCGAAGAGGCGGCCCTGCTGCAGGCGAGCGGATTCGAGGCAATGGTGGATGCCACCCCCTTCGGTGTCGGCCGCGACGCCTCCGCCCTGGCGCGGATCAGTGCGTCGACCGGACTGCACATCGTCGCGACGACCGGCCGACACCGTGAAGCCCACTACGGCGCAGACCATCCGATGCAGGTGTGGACCGCCGACCGTCTGGCCGCCCTCTTCATCGCCGACATCACACGTGGCATGCCCGCCGACGACGCGGAGCTCTTCGAGGCCCCAGAGGTGTCCATCGCCGCAGCGCCCGACGGCGCACCCGTGCGCGCCGGGATGCTCAAGGGCGGCGCCGACTACTGGCGCATCAGCCCGTTCGAGCGCACCACGCTGGTCGCGGTGGCCGAGGCGCACCGTGCGACGGGGGCGCCGGTCATGGTGCACCTGGAATTCGGCACGGCGGCTCACGAGGTGCTCGATCTGCTCGCGGCCGAGGGGGTGTCCGCCGACCGCGTCGTGCTCGCACACGCCGACCGCGACCCCGATCCCGGCCTGCACGTCTCCCTCGCGGAACGCGGAGCCCACCTCGGCTACGACGGCTTCGCACGACCCCGCACCCGCTCCGATGCCGAGCTGCTCGCCCTGACGGTCGCTGTCGTGGAGCGCGGCGCCGGGGACCGGATCGTGCTCGGTGGCGACGTGGCTCGTCGCACGCGGTACGTCGCCTACGGCGGCATGCCAGGACTCGCCTACCTCGGCGAGCGCTACCTCCCACGCCTGCGCGACGCGATCGGCGACGAAGCCGTGCACCGGATGCTCGCGACCACACCGGCCCGACTGCTGACGCTCTCCACCTGAACCCGAGCATGGGCCGGAACAAGAGCATGCACATGGGCATCCACATCCGCATCCGACAGCCCCGAGGAGACACCGTGTCAGAGCCGACCGTCCTGCATGCCACCTTCACTGCACGACCAGGCACCGGGGACATGGTGGCCACCCTGCTGCGTGCGTTCGCCGAAGTCGTGCGCGCCGAGGAGGGCAACCTCGTCTTCGACGCGTCCCGGCTCGTCGACGATCCCGACCGCTTCTTCGTGTACGAGGTCTACCGCGATGAGGCGGCCTTCCACGCCCATCTCTCCGCCCCCGCCGGTGTCCCCTTCAACGCCGCGCTGCAGGAGCTCATCGTCGAACCCTCGTCGCAGCTCACCTTCCTCCGTCGGATCTGACGATCCGTCGCCGTCAGCGATCGAGCCGAGGATCCCGCAAGGACGCCATCGCCTCGACGAGGCTTTCGTGGATGTACTCGAGCTCGGGTGACGTGAAGCTCGACCAGTCCGCCTCGGCGGCATCGCGGTCGTCCGCGCCCGCATCTTCCGCCGATCCGTTCCACGTGGATGCGTCCGTTCCGTCCGCGTCCCACGTCTGCTCCTGCGGAACGTGGGCGTATACCCACCAGAGATTTCCCGAGGGATCGGCGAAGCGCGAGAACGTGTCTCCGAAGAAGTCCGTCGGCCGGGTCACGATACGGGCGCCGAGTCCGACGGCTCGTGCGAGCGTTCCCTCGACGTCGTCGACGTACACCTGGATGAATCCGGGGGTGAAGGGCCAGTCCGGCTTACGGTCCGCGACCGTGATGACGGAGTCGCCGATGCGCAGCTCGGAATGCAGGATGAGTCCGTCGGTGTCGACGGTGCGGGCCTCGGGGACATCGGTCGCCCCGAAGACCTCGATCACGAAGTCGATGATGCGGGCGGCGTCATCGGTCATGAGGAAGGGGTTGATGGTGTTCGATCCAGCCGGGCGGGCGGGTGTGCTGCTCATGGTGTGAGTCCTTTCGTCGCGATCACTCTGACAGTCACCGCGGACAGATCCTGACCTCGATTCCCGGACTCGATCGTGGAATTCCATCCCCCGCCCGCGTCCGGACACGAAGAAGCCCCCCACCCGAAGGTGAGGGGCTTCTTCAACGTTGCGGTGTCACTCGTAGAGCACGGCCGCGATCTTCTCGTCGTCGATGTTGCTCTTGTCGTACCAGTACGAACCGGTGTCGTAGAACTTCTCGACGGAGTCGCCGTTGGCGGCGTCGTAGGCGGCCTGCACGACCTGTGCGCCGATGCCGATCGGGTCCTGCGTGATGGCGCCGGCCATGGTGCCGTCCTTGATGGCGTTGATCTGCGCTGCGCCGGAGTCGAAGCCGACGATCGTGATCTTGCCCTTCTCGAGGCCCAGCTCGTTCACGGCGTTCACGACACCGATGGCGGAGCCTTCGTTGGTGCCGTAGATGCCCTTGAGGTCGGGGTGGGCCGCGATCAGGGTCTTGGCGATGTCGGCCGACTTGAGGTGGTCGCCGTCACCGTACTGGATGTCGACGATCTCGATGTCGGGGTAGTCCGCCTCGATCTTGTCGACGAAGCCGTCGCGGCGCTCGACACCGGTCGAGTTGATCTGCGAGTGACCGACGATGGCGACCTGGCCCTCGCCGCCGATCAGGTCGGCCATGTGCTCGGCAGCGAGCGCACCGGCGACCTTGCTGTCGGTGGCCGACAGGCTGAGCCCGACGTCGCCGTTGCAGGGGGCGTCGAAGTAGACGACGGGGATGTCCTTCGCCTTGGCCTGCTCGAGGGGGGCGACGCACGCCTCGGGGTCGAGGGCGGCGTAGGCGATGGCGTCCGGGTTCTTGTCGATCGCGGCGGTCAGCATCTCGAGCTGCTGCGCGATCTCGGTCTCGGCGGCAGGACCCTCGAACGTGATCTTCACGCCGAGCTCCTTCGCCTTGTCCTCCGCTCCCTTCTTGACGGCCTGCCAGAACTGGTGCTGGAAGCCCTTCGAGACCATGGCGATGTACATCTCGCCGTCGCTGCTGCCGCCGCTGCTCGAGCCCTCTTCGATCACGTCGCCGCCTCCGCCGGCACAGCCGGCGAACACCAGTGCGGATGCGGCCACCAGGGCCACGAGTGCGGTCTTCTTCCCGAATTTCATGAAAACTCCATTGTTTGGGTACGACTCGGTTTGTTCTGTGTGGATGCCGGACGAGCCGGCGCTGTGGACATTCCAGGTGCCTGTGCGGATGTCTCCGCGGGGTGTCGGCCGGGGCCGGAGGACGACGACGGGCACGGGTTTTCGCCGCCGTCCAGGTCTCAGGTGCGCTGTCGGTTGCGCAGCGAGTCGAGGAACACCGCGAGCAGCACGACCACGCCGACGACGATGTTCTGCCACTCGGGCTGGATCGACATGATGCGCAACCCGTTCACGAGCACGCTCATGATGAGGGCGCCGATCACGGTGCCGAGGATGGATCCGCGTCCTCCCAGCAGCGAGGTGCCGCCGATGATGACCGCGGCGATCGCCTGCAGCTCGTATCCGGTGCCGATCTGCGGCTGGGCCGAATCCAGCCGCGAGGCGATGACGATGCCGGCGACCCCGGTGAAAGCTCCGGCGAACATGTAGATGAGGATCGTCCAACGACGCGTGTTGACGCCCGAGAGGCGCGTGGCCTCCTCGTTCGAGCCGATCGCGAACGTGTACCGGCCGAGGAGCGTCTTCGACAGCACCAGGTACGCGATGACCGCGAGCACCGCTGTCACGAGCACGGCGTTCGGGATGCCGGGGATGATCACGCCGAGGGCGATCTTCTTGAAGTCGGGGGCCGACGTCGAGAAGTAGATCGGTGCGACACCCGAGATCACGAGGGCGAGGCCGCCCGCGATCATCATCATCGCGAGGGTGGCGATGAACGGCGGGAGGCGGAGGAACGTGATGTTCACACCGTTCACGAGCCCCATCAGCACACCGGTCAGGACGCCGCCGATCACGCCGACCCACACCGGCAGCCCCATGTTGGTCACGAACACACCCGTCATCACGGCGCACAGCGCCATGCCGGTGCCGATCGACAGGTCGATGCCGCCGGTGATGATGACGAAGGTGGTGCCGAGGGC
Source organism: Microbacterium sp. Beta (assembly GCF_005502545.1). Classification (NCBI taxonomy): domain Bacteria; kingdom Bacillati; phylum Actinomycetota; class Actinomycetes; order Micrococcales; family Microbacteriaceae; genus Microbacterium; species Microbacterium sp. Beta. The sequence continues at coordinate 128,492 of NZ_SCOG01000007.1, read as the reverse complement.
GAGGATGCCGATGACCGCCGTCGACAGCAGCACCGTGGCGATGTTGCTGAAGGTGAAGAAGTTCGGGCTGGCGATCGAGAAGAAGATGATCAGCACGATGAGCGTGCCGAACGCCAGCGACTGCTGGAACTGACGCTTCAGGAACGCGCCGACGTCCCTCTTGTCCGTGTTCTCGTTCACGGCGGTCTGGATGATCGTCGTCGTCGACGATCCGGGCTGCTGCGGAGCGCTCATCAGTCTTCCTCCCCGTGGGCTGCGAGTTGCATGATCTTCTCCTGGCTTGCTTCCTCGTTGCGGAGCGTCCCGGTGATGCGGCCGTTGGCGAACACCGCGATGCGGTTCGCCACGCGGAGGATCTCCGGGAGCTCGGATGAGATGACGATGATGGATTTGCCTGCATCAGCGAGCTGTTGCATGAGGCGGTAGATCTCCTCCTTCGCGCCGACGTCGATGCCTCGCGTCGGTTCGTCGAAGATGAGGATGTCGCAGTCGCGCATCAGCCACCGGGCGATGACGACCTTCTGCTGGTTGCCTCCGGAGAGGAGCTTGACCACCTGGTTGACCGAGGGGGTCTTCACCCGCAGCTGCTGCACGTACTCCTTGGTGCGGTTCTTGGCCTTGCTGTCGCCCATCCAGCCGATCGCGTTGGCGTAGGAGCCGAGCGAGGCAAGCACGGTGTTGAACGTCACGTCCTGCTCGAGCATCAGCCCGAGGAGCTTGCGGTCTTCCGAGAGGTATCCGACGCCGTGCTGCACCGCGTCGGCGGGCTGGGCGATCTTCACGGTGCGACCGTCGATCGCGATGGTGCCGCCGTCGCGATGGTCGGCGCCGATCACCGCCCTCGCGGTCTCGGTGCGTCCCGCACCCATCAGCCCGGCGAACCCGAGGATCTCGCCCTTGTGCAGCTGGAAGGACACGTCCTTGAGAAGGTTCCTGGTCGACAGCCCCTGCACATCGAGGACGATCGGGTCGTTGGCGTGCTCGCGGGCCTGAGGACGGGTTCCCTCGTCGATCACACGTCCGACCATCATCTCGATGATCGTCGGGATGGTGATCTCGGACCGGTCGAGTGATCCGATGTATGTGCCATCGCGCAGGACGGTCACCCGATCGGCCAGGCGACGCAGCTCGTCCATGCGGTGCGAGATGTAGACGATCCCGGTGCCACGCGCCTTGAGCTGCTCGATCAGTACGAACAGCGTCTCGACCTCGGTGTCGGTGAGGGCCGAGGTGGGCTCGTCCATGATGAGCACCTTGGCGTTGAACGACAGGGCCTTGGCGATCTCGACCATCTGCTGCTCGGCCACCGTGAGCTCGCCGACGAGTTGCCGCGGGTTCAGGTGGATGTCGAGGCGCTGCAGCAGGTCTGCGGTCTGGGCGTTGAGCTTGCGCTCCGACAGGAACGGGCCCGTCGTCGGCTCCCGCCCGACGTAGATGTTCTGCGCCACGGTCAGATCGGGCATCAGGTTGAGCTCCTGATGGATGATCGTGATGCCGAGCTCCTGCGCCTGAAGAGGGCTCGTGAGCTCGACCTCCTGACCCTCGAACGTGATCGTCCCCTCGTCCTTGGTGTAGATCCCGGAGAGGATCTTCATCAGGGTCGACTTTCCCGCGCCGTTCTCACCCACGAGCACGAGCACCTCGCCGGCGTGCACCTCGAGGTGCACGTCCTTCAGCGCCTGCACGCCGGGGAATCCTTTGCTGATCCCCTCGACCCGGAGGATGGGTCCACTCATGCGCTCACCTGCTTCCTTGAAGGTTCTGCTTCGATGTCGACGGATCGTTCCGCCGCAAACATCGGATCAATTCTGCGTCCTACGCTACGGGCAGCGCAAGTTGTATCTAAATGTATCTAACGTCGACGAGGTTGGGAAGACCTGTAATGACATCTTGATCTTTCCCGCCCTTCACCGACTCAGTGCAGGCGGATCGACTCGACCGCGACGAGCTTGTCGCGGATGTAGGCGTTCGCGTGGGCACCCAGCTCGACGTTGTCGTTCCAGAGGTTCCGCCAGATGCCGAGCATGCGGCTGAGGTCAGGGGCGACGACCGCCGACGAGAACGACTCGAACACGATCGGACCGTCGTACCCGATGCGCCCGAGCGCCTTGAAGAACGCGTCGAAGTCGACGGTGCCGGTTCCCAGATAGCCGCGGTGGCTCTCGCCGATGTGCACGTAGCGCAGGGCGGGGGCGGCATCGAGGACCGGCGCGAACATATCCGACTCCTCGATGTTCATGTGGTACGTGTCGATGTGGATCCCGAGATTCGGCCGGTCGACCTCGGCGACGTACGCGAGAGCCTGCCGCGCCGTGTTGAGCACGTTCGTCTCGTAGCGGTTCACGACCTCGAGCGAGACCGACACTCCGCGCTCGGAGGCATGGTCGGCCACCCGCGCGATCACGTCCCGGCTGCTCGCGAGCGCTTCGGTGGTCACCGGCTCCATGTACTTCTTCATCGCGCTGTAGATCACGCCGCAGAAGTGCTTCCCTCCGAGATCCGCGAGCACGTCGACGGCCTTGATGAGCAGGGCTTCACCGGCCGCGACGATCACGGGGTCGGAGCTCGTGACGTCGGTCGCCTCGGACAGGCCGAGCGACGCACTGACGTCGAGGCCGTATTCCTCGAGAGCATCCTTCGCGACCGCGACGTCGAAGGAGAACGGGTCCATCAGCGGGAACTCGATGAGGTCGAAGCCCGCCTCCTTGGTCTTCTGCACCGCCAGACGGATGCCCTCGGCATCGAAATTCCCCGTCCAGACCAGACCGTGACAGCCGATGTTCATGAGACCTCTCACAGCGGGTGTCCGGCACCGTCGCCGCCCCGGACTTGGCACGTGCCAAGTCCGGTGTGCGAGTCACGCTACGTCGGGGGCGGCAGCGGTGTCAAGAACTTTCTTGGCACGTTGCAACTCCTCCGATATCCTGAGGCCGCCACCGCGGTCAGGAGCCCCGATCGCCGCGGCGACGATGAAGACGAAGAAGATGAAGGAGCCCCATGCCAGCGAGCGTCAAGGACGTCGCCGCCCTCGCGGGAGTCTCCTCCTCCACCGTGTCGAACTACCTCAATCACCCGCACGTGCTCGGAGCCGCGAGCCGCGAGCGGGTACGGGCCGCGATCGAAGAGCTCGACTTCGTGCCCAACGAATCCGCTCGGCAGCTGCGGGCCGGCTCGAGCAAGGCGCTGGCGCTCATCCTCCTCGATGCCTGGCTGCCCTACTTCCACGACCTCTCGCGCGGCGTCGAGGATGTGGCGCGCGAGGGCGGCTGGTCGCTCTTCTTCAGCAACAGCGACCGCGACGAGACACAGGAGCGACGCAACCTCGACATGTTCGAGGCGCACCGTGTGCAGGGCATCGTCATCTATCCGCTCGGCGACGTCGTACCGCGCCTCGAGGCGCTCGCCGATCGCGGCATCCGCTCGGTCGTGGTGGGACCGATCCCCGACTCATCGAAGGTCGCATCCGTGCTGTTCGACGATCGTGCCGGCGGCCGCCTCGCGGGGAAGCACCTCGTCGATCTCGGGCGACGACGCATCCTGTTCCTCGGCAACCCGGCGGTGAGCCAGTCGAACGATCGTCTGGCCGGGCTCCGCGAAGCCGTCGCCGACACGGACGCGACGGTGTCGACGGTCGAAGTGCCGCACTTGGCGACCGAGGACGGCCTGGAGGCCGGCATGCGGATCATCGCCCTGCCCCCCGCCGAGCGGCCCGACGCCGTGTTCGCCGCGAACGACATGGTGGCGCTCGGCGTGCTCACGCAGCTCCTGCGCCACGGCGTCCGCGTGCCGGAGGAGATCGCACTCATCGGGTTCGACGATGTCGCCCAGGCGCACCAGGGTGTCGTCCCCCTCACCAGCGTGCGGCAGCCCGGCTACGAGATCGGCCGCGCCGCCGGGATCGCCCTGCTGGCACAGCTCGCCGCCCCCTCGGCACCCCCGCCCGCGACGACGCCGTTCCCCGCCGAGCTCATCGTGCGGGAGTCGACCGTCGGTCGCTGAGACGGTCGTTCCCTGGCTGCCGCGAGGCCTCGCTCCTTCGTCAGGCCGAGGGGTGGCCGACCACACCCTTGCGCAGCAGCGCGTTGCCGTATTTGCGCGTCTCACCCGTGCGCACCATCAGATAGGCGGTCTTCGCGACCTCGTAGTAGGCGAACCGCTCGACGAAGGCCGTCGTGTCCACGGCTGTGCCCGCCGCCGCCATGAGCTCGCGCTGCACGTCGAGCACCTCGCCGTCGGCCGAGGTCATCAGATCGAGGCCGGGGGCGTCGTCCAGCGGCAGCACGGTGCGGATGGCAGCCACCACCTCGGGCGTCGTGGTGCCGGGCAGGTCGATCACACGTGCGCCCAGACCCCACGCGGGGAAGTGCGCGTCGGCGACGACCACGGCATCGGAGTGCCCCATGCGGTCGAGGTGCAGCAGCAGCTCTCCCGTCAGCAGGGGATGGATTCCTTCGAGCACGAGTGCTCCTCTCGTCGAGCCGTCGGGTGGTTCAGGAGACGCCTGAGCCGGCCGGGATGAGCCCCTCCGCTGCGAGGTCCTCCCACAGTGAGGCCGGGATGTCGAGGGCGGCGTACTCCGCATTCTGCTGCAGCTGCGCCGGACGACTGCCACCCACCACGACCGAGCGTACGACCTCGGACTGCAACGGGAACTGGATCGCCGCGGCCGGCAGGGGCACATCGTGGTCGGCGCACACCGCGGCGATGCGCACCAGGCGGTCCCACAGCTCGTCGGGGAGCTGCCCGTACTCGTAGCGGCCATCCCTCCGCGGCTCGTTCGAGGCCAGCAGTCCGGAGTTGAACACCGACGCCGCGACGATCCCGGTCCCGGTCTCCCGGCACGCGGGCAGCACGTCGACTGCCGCGGGCTGCTCAAGGAGCGTGTATCGGCCGGCCACCATCACGAGGTCGAGGTCGGCGGAACGCACGGATGCCGCGAGGGCTTCCGACACCATCGAGCCGATGCCGATCGCGGTCACCTCGCCTTCCGCGCGCAGCTGCTCCAGGGCCGGAAGGGCCTCGGCGAGCGCGAGGTCGAGGTCGTGCCGCTCCGGGTCGTGCAGGTAGAGGAGGTCGATGCGCTCGATGCCGAGCCGCTCGCGGGACTCGTCCAGGCTCGTCCGGATGCCGTCCGCCGAGAAGTCCCACACGCGCTGGAGGTCGTCAGGCACGTGGAAGTCGTTCGCGGTGTCGAGGCCGCCGGCGTGGTCGGGGTTCGGGCGCAGCAGCCGGCCGACCTTGGTCGAGAGCACGTACTCGTCGCGCGGCTTGGTCTGCAGGAAGGTGCCGAGGCGACGTTCGGAGAGCCCGAGGCCGTAGTGCGGAGCGGTGTCGTAGAAGCGGATGCCGCTCTCCCACGCCGCGTCCAGCACCGCCCACGCGTCGTCGTCGGACAGCTCACGGAAGAGGTTGCCGACGTTGGCGGCACCATAGCCGAGAGTCGGGACGGTCAGGCGGTCAGGCACGATCACACCGTCAGACGCCGACATGCGCGCCCGTCCAGGTGTACTCGGCGATGCTCTCAGCCTTCATCTCCATGCCCGTGCCCGGTGCGGTGGGAGCCATGTAAGAGCCGCCCTGGATGTCGGTGGGCACGACGAAGTGCTCGTGCAGGTGGTCGACGAACTCGATCATGCGGCCCTCGCGGGTGCCGGTGACGGCGACGAAGTCGAACATGGACAGGTGCTGCACGGCCTCGCACAGGCCGACACCGCCGGCATGCGGGCAGACCGGCACCCCGAACTTGGCGGCGAGCAGCAGGTTGGCGATGTTCTCGTTCACGCCCGCGACCCGCACGGCGTCGATCTGCATGACGGAGATGGCCTCGGCCTGCAGCAGCTGCTTGAAGATGACGCGGTTCTGCGCGTGCTCACCGGTGGCGACGCGGATCGGGGCGATGCCTCTGGCGATCTCGGCATGACCGAGCACGTCGTCGGGGCTCGTGGGCTCCTCGATCCACGCGGGGTGGAACTCGGCGAGCGCGTTCACCCACTCGATCGCCTCCGACACCTCCCAGCGCTGGTTGGCGTCGATCGCGATGGGGAAGTCCGGGCCGCACACCTCGCGCGCCTTGCGGAAGCGGCGGATGTCGTCCTGCAGGTCGGCACCGACCTTGAGCTTGATCTGGGTGAAACCGTCGGCCATGGCCTCGCGGGCGAGGCGTTCGAGCTTCTCATCGGAGTAGCCGAGCCAGCCGGGGCTGGTCGTGTAGCCCGGGTAGCCGGTGGCGAGCAGCTGCTGCTCCCGCTCGGCCCTACCGGGCTCTGCGGCCCGCAGGATCCCGAGGGCGTCCTCGCGGGTGAGGGCGTTGGTGAGGTAGCGGAAGTCGACGAGGTCGACCAGCTCCTCCGGCGTCATCCGGGCGAGGAGCTGCCAGAGCGGAAGCCCTGCACGCTTGGCCTTGATGTCCCACAGCGCATTGATGACGGCGCCGATGGCCATGTGCATGACGCCCTTCTCAGGACCCAGCCAGCGCAGCTGCGAGTCGCCGATGATGTCACGGAACGTGCCGCCCATGTCGTCGAGCAGCGGCTCGATCTCGCGTCCGACCAGGTGGCCGGCGAGTGCGTCGATCGCGGCGACCTGCACATCGTTGCCGCGGCCGATCGTGAAGACGAAGGCGTGCCCCTCGATGTCGTCGTCCGCGTCGGTGCGCACGATGACGTACGCGGCCGAGTAGTCGGGGTCGGGGTTCATCGCATCCGACCCGTCCAGGCTCAGAGACGTGGGGAAGCGGATGTCGGTGGTGTCGAGGGCGACGATACGGCTCACGGGATTCCTCTCCATGCACGGGTGATTTCTCCGTGCGGATCTCTTGGAGTGTAAACATCCGATGTCTATACTGTCAACGAGACCGGCCGCCTCGTCGCGGCCTCCCGACCGATCAGGAGAAACATGAAGTTCGCGCGGCTCGGCACCCCCGGGAATGAGATCCCCGTCCTCGTGGAGGGCGACCGATACCTCGACCTCCGCCCCGTAACATCCGATGTGGACGGAGCCTTCCTCGAGAGCGACTTCGGCTCCCGCGTCACCGCCGCCCGCGATGCCGGAGAGCTCCCCGAGCTCGCGGATGCCTCCTCCCTGCGCGTCGGCGCCCCGATCGCACGGCCGAGCGCCGTGATCTGCATCGGCATGAACTACGCAGCCCACGCGGCCGAGTCGGGATCGGAGCCGCCCACCATCCCGATCCTTTTCCTCAAGACGCCGAACACGGTCGTCGGCCCTGACGACACGGTGACGATCCCCCGCGGCAGCGAGAAGACCGACTGGGAGGTCGAGCTCGGCATCGTGATCGGCACCCGCACCGCGTACCTCGACTCGCCGGAGGAGTCGATGGCGCACGTGGCCGGCTTCGTCGCCGCGAACGACGTGTCCGAGCGCGACTTCCAGATGGCGGTCTCCGGGGGGCAGTGGTCGAAGGGCAAGATCGCCGCCGGCTTCAATCCGACCGGACCCTGGCTGGTCACCCCCGACGAGGTCGACCACCAGGCGCTCGGCCTGCGCAGCTTCGTGAACGGCGAGCCGCGGCAGGACTCGAACACGAGCGACATGATCTTCACGGTCGAGCAGATCGTGCACCACCTGTCGCAGTACGTGACGCTCGAGCCCGGCGACCTGATCCTCACCGGCACCCCGCAGGGTGTCGCACTGTCGGGCAAGTACCCCTACCTGGCCGCGGGCGACGTGGTCGAGATCGAGATCGACGGCCTCGGTCGTCAGCGACAGGAGTTCGTGGCATGGGAGGCCCGGAAATGAGCGCATTGAACGGGCTGGTGGCGATCGTCACCGGCGGAGCATCCGGAATCGGCGCGGCGATCGCACAGCGCCTGCACGCCGACGGAGCGACGATCGCGGTGCTCGATCGCGACACCGCCACGGCCGACCCCGCCTTCGCCGCCTTCACGGCCGACGTCTCCGACCGCGCGAGCGTCGACGCCGCTGTGGCTGCCGTCGGCGAGAAGTTCGGACGCATCGACATCGTCGTGAACAACGCCGGTATCGGCGCGCAGGGCGACATCGCCGCGAACGACGACGACGAGTGGGCCCGAGTGCTCTCGGTCAACGTGACCGGCATCGCCCGCGTCACGTCTGCCGCCCTGCCCTGGCTGCGGAAGTCGCCGGCGGCCGCGGTCTGCAACACGGCTTCCATCGCCTCGACCACCGGCCTGCCGCAGCGCGCGCTCTACAGTGCGTCGAAGGGTGCGGTCTCAGCCCTCACCCGTGCGATGGCCGCCGATCACCTGCGCGAAGGCATCCGCGTGAACGCCGTCAACCCGGGAACGGCAGACACCCCATGGGTGGGGCGACTTCTCGACTCGGCCACCGATCCCGCCGCGGAGCGCGCCGCCCTCGAAGCGCGCCAGCCCCACGGACGCCTGGTCAGCCCCGACGAGGTCGCTGCGGCGGTCGCCTACCTCGTGGGCCCGTCAGCCGGCTCCACCACCGGAACCTTCATCGAGGTCGACGGCGGCATGGCCCAGCTGCGCCTGCGCGCGGAGTAGCCCCTCGCCCGCTTTCGAATCGCGCAACTGGTTCCATCCGCACTCTGGATATCCGAAGCATGGATCGGACCGGTTGCGCGATTCGAAACCCTCAGGCCGAGGCGTCGATCCGGTAGAACCGCTCGGCGTTGCGCCAGAACAGGGCGTCGACATCGTGGCCGCGCGCCTCCGCCCACGCGATGACGACATCGGCCCCGCGCGATCGTGCCGTGGACTGGTAGGCCACCTTCTCGCGCTCGGGTGCGTCGGGCGCAGCGGACTCGGCCGGACCGATCGCCGAGACGGGCCAATCGCTCCCCCACATCAGGCGCTCGACGCCGAAGGCATCGGCGGCCACGTCGAGGAACGGCACCAGCTGCTCCGCCGCCCAGTCTCCCCCTGCCTCCGCCTGCAGACCGGAGAGCTTGCAGAACGCGTTCGCGTGGCCCGCCACCTCCGTCAGGTCGCGCACCCATTCGGCTGAGGGCGCGAGCGGCGCAGCAGCCGTGCCGACCGCCGGCTTGCCGAGGTGGTCGAGCACGATCCGCAGCTCGGGGATCGCTGCCGCGAGACGCGCCACCTCGGGCAGCTGCTCAGCACGGACGCAGGCGTCGAAGGCCAGGTCGCGCCGAGCCACCTCCCGCGCTCCGGTCACGAATGCGGCGGAGAGGGCCAACCCGTCAGGGCCGTCCTGCAGGAGGTGACGCACGCCGACGACGAGAGGCTCCGCCGCGAGACTCTCCAGGTGCAACACCGTGTCGGTACCCCGATCCAGACGGATGCCGGCCACGATCCCGATCACGCCCGCCGCGGGGGCGAGCTCCTCGACCCAGCGCACCTCGTCGAGGAAGTCGTCTTCGACGGTCTCCGCCTGCACGAAGATCGACCGCTCGGTCTCCGCACGCGCCACACGGGCACGCTCCAGCTCCGCCCCGGCGAAGCGTCCTGAGAGCGGCCCGTCGAGCCACGTGTAGGTCAGGGCCTCCGGATCCCAGAGGTGCAGATGTGAATCGAGAACACGCATGGCTCCCATCCTGCCGGAGACATCCGATCAATCGCTAGGATGACGCCATGGCAGTCACCGACGAGGCGATCGAGAAGATCAAGGCGATGATCGTGGCGGGCGAACTCGCCCCGGGCGATCGGCTCCCCCCGGAGAAGGAGCTGTCCGAACGGCTCGGCCTCTCCCGCAACTCCATGCGCGAGGCGGTCAAGGCGCTCGAGGTCATCCGGGTGCTGGACGTGCGACGAGGCGACGGCACCTATGTCACGAGCCTCGAACCTCACCTGCTGCTGGAGGCGATCTCGTTCGTCGTCGACATGCACGACGACGATTCGATGCTCGAGATCTTCGCGGTCCGTCGGATGCTGGAGTCGCAGGCGACGGGGTTGGCGGCCACGCTCGGCACCGAGGAGCAGATCTCCGAGCTGCGTGACGAAGTCGACGCGGTCGATGCGGCCGTCACGATCGAGGCGCTCGTCGACCACGACATCCGCTTCCACCGTGAGATCGTCGCGATGTCGGGCAACGCGTATCTCGCGAGCCTGATCGAGCACCTGAGCAGCCAGACCGTGCGTGCGCGGGTCTGGCGCGGTCTCACGGAGGCCGGCGCGGTCGAGCGCACCCTGTCGGAGCACCGGGCCATCGCCGACGCGATCGCCCAGCACGACTCCGCCCTCGCGACCTCGCTCGCCACCGCGCACATCGCGGGTGTCGAGCGCTGGCTGCGTCAGGCCGCGGCGAACTGATCCGCTCCGGGGCGTCGCTCAGGCGCCGAGGCGCACCATCGCGGCGTCGAACTCGGTGGCGGAGCTGTCGCTCACCTCGTGGAAGAGCACCTCGTCCAGCACGTCGGGCGCTGCGGTGAAGTACGGCACTCCGGCCAGGCGCAGCCCCGTGATGTCGTCGGCCGAACGCAGCGAGGCGGCGAGCACGTTCGAGTCGCTGCCCGCACACACCTCCTGCATCCGTGCGATGGTGTGGTCGCCGTCGAGGCCGGCGTCGCGCATCCGACCGAGGTAGGGCGCGATGTACTGGGCGCCGATCGAGGCGCACGCGAGCGCCTGCGCGACCGAGTACACCGCGGTGACGAGCACGGTCGCGCCGTCGCGCACGAGGTTCGATGCCGCGGCGAAACCCGCAGTGGTCGCCGGCACCTTCACCGCTACCCGTTCGCCCAGCGCGCGGATGCCCTCGGCATTGCGCAGGAAGGAGTCCGTGTCGCCTCCCCACGTCTGGAAGAAGATCTCACGCGCGCCTTCCGCCTCCCATCGGGCGTAGAGCTCGGGGATGTCGGCTGCGGTGCGACCGCCTCGCTCGAGGATCGTCGGGTTCGTGGTGACGCCGTGCACCACCCCGGCGGCGAGCAGGCGGGAGACGCGGTCGACGTCGGCACTGTCGACGTACAGGCGTGGCGCGATCGGGTTCATCGGGGTCTCCTCGCGGACAACCTGTCGTTACAGGTGCGGATTCGGCTAATGTAATGACAGCCACCGCGGTCTGTCAAAGCGTCGGCTACGCCTGCCGTCGAAGGAGATCAGGAGCGAGATGACCCCCGCACACCCCCAGGATCGCACCGGCGTCGTGATCGTCGGAAGCGTCACGGCCGATGTCACCACCTTCTCCGGACGCCTCCCCGCCAGGGGCGAGACCATCCTGGGCGACGAGTTCACCCTCATGCTGGGAGGCAAGGGTGCCAACCAGGCCGTCGCCGCCGGGCGCTCGGGGGCACGGACGAGCTTCGTCGGCTGCGTGGGCGACGACCTCTTCCACGATCTCGTCGTCGACGGGCTCACGGCCGCCGGGGTCGACCTGGCGCACCTGCGCACGGTTCCCGGCCCGACCGGTGTGGCGCACATCCGCGTCGACTCCTCGGCGCAGAACGACATCGTGATGGTGCCGCTGGCCAATGCGGCCTTGAGTGCCGCACAGATCGACGATGCACTCGCGGCTCTCGCTCCCACCACGTCGGTGCTGCTCACGCAGCTCGAGACCCCCTCTGCGCTCACCGCGCACATCACCGCGCGGGGACGCGAACACGGCATGACGGTCATCCTCGATCCCGCCCCGGCCGCCGAGCTCGACGCCGAGATCTGGCGGAGCATCGACATCGTCACCCCCAACGAGACCGAGGCGACGCTGATCAGCGGCATCGAGGTCACGGACGCGGACTCGGCCGAGCGCGCCGGCCGCTGGTTCCTCGCACAGGGGGTGGGCGCCGCGGTCATCACACTCGCGGGCCAGGGGTCATGCGTCGTGACGGCGGAGGGCGCCGCCGTGATCCCGCCGTTCCCCGTCGACGCCGTGGACACGACAGCAGCGGGAGACGCCTACGCGGGCTATCTCGGTGCAGCGCTCGCCAACGGGAGCAGCCTGGAGGACGCCGTGCGGCTGGCAACGGCGGCGGGCGCGCTCACGGTCACCAAGCAGGGCGCATCGCCGAGCCTGCCCCACCGCGCGGAGGTCGAGGCATTCCTGGCCGAGCGCACCACCACATCCGTCGCGAGCTGAACTCCGCGATCCCGCATCCGGAGAACCGAGGAGACCCATGCGAAAGACCGCCACCACGATCAACCCCGCGCTCTCCCGCGTGATCAGCGAGACCGGGCACACCGACCTGATCGTCGTCACCGATGCGGGCCTGCCCATCCCGCCGGGCTCTGAGCGCATCGACCTGGCGTATCGACCGGGGGCTCCGGCCTTCCTCGACGTGCTCGACACCGTGCTCGCCGAGCTGGTGGTCGAGGGCGCCACCGTCTCGGCCGAGGTGGCGGAGCAGAGTCCCGAAGTGCTCGAGGCGTTGCGGGAGCGGTTCGCCGGTGAGGGCTTCGAGATCGAGCTCATCCCGCACGTCGATTTCAAGAAGCTCAGCCAGGGCGCCCGCGCGTTCGTGCGCTCCGGGGAGTTCACCCCCTACGCGAACGTGATCCTGCACGCGGGGGTGGCGTACTGATGGCCATCGTCGACGACGCGATCGATCGGCATTCCGCCGCGCCCATGTACGACCAGCTGCGCCAGCTGATCATCGACGGCATCGCCCGCGACGGCCTGCAGCCCGGCGATCCGCTCCCCGGCGAGCACCGGCTGTGCGAGCGCTACGGCATCTCCCGCACCGTGGTGCGTCAAGCGCTCGCCCAGCTCGAACATGAGGGGCTCGTCGAGCGCGTGAAGGGCAAGGGCACCTTCGTCTCCCGGCCCCGCACCAGCGAGAGCCTGGTGCACACCCTCGTGGGCCTGTACGACGACGTCGAGCGCCGTGGTGGCCACGTGCACAGCGACGTGCTGCGCCACGAGCGGACGACGGCGGATGAAGAGATCGCGCTCGCCCTGGAGGTGCCCGTCGGCTCTGCCGTCGTCGTGCTGGAGCGTCTGCGCCACGTCGACGGCGAGCCGTGGTCGCTCTCGACGACCTGGATGCCCGAAGCCGTGGGCTCGGTGACGCTCGGCGCCGACCTGACCGAGGCGTCGCTGTACCGGCTGCTCGCCGACAACGACATCGTTGCGACGCACGGCGTGCGCTCGGCGGAGGCGACCGTGGCCACGCACGAGCAGGCGCAGCATCTCGGCGTCAGCGCTGGTTCGGCCCTGCTGCGTCTGCGCAGCATCAGCCGCAGCGCCGACGGCACGCCCATCGAGTACTTCATCGCGTATCACCGCGGCGACCGGTCGCGCTTCGAGTTCCAGCTGCAGCAGGAGCAGTCGCAGGCCTCGCTGCTGCACGTGGACGGCGAGGGCGGGGCCTCGCGCGCCGGAACGGTCGGCTGACCGCCCGGTAGTCTCGAGGGCATGAGCGACTGGACCAGCACCGCGATCGCCCTGCTGGAAGCCGATGCCAACCGCAGCGCCGACACGCACCTGCACCTGTTCCCGCTGCCGCCCGAATGGGGCATCGACCTGTACCTCAAGGACGAGTCGGTGCACCCGACGGGTTCCCTCAAACACCGCCTCGCGCGGTCGCTCATCCTCTACGGGCTGGTGAACGGACGCATCCGCGAAGACACCACGCTCGTGGAATCGTCGAGTGGGTCGACCGCGGTCTCCGAGGCGTACTTCGCCCGGATGCTGGGCCTGAAGTTCATCACCGTCGTGCCGCGTTCGACGGTGCAGGAGAAGATCGACCTCATCGAGTTCTACGGCGGCACCTGCCACTTCGTCGACCGTGCGGAGGACATGTCGCCGGAGGCGCAGCGCCTCGCATCGGACTGCACCGGCCACTACCTCGACCAGTTCACGTTCGCGGAGCGCGCGACCGATTGGCGCGGCAACAACAACATCGCCGAGAGCGTGTTCAGCCAGCTCTCCCAGGAACGCCACCCCATCCCCACCTGGATCGTCACGGGTGCGGGCACGGGAGGCACCAGCGCCACGTTCGGCCGCTACGTGAAGTACCGGATGCACGACACCAAGATCGCGGTCGTCGACCCGGAGGGTTCAGCCTTCTACGACGGATGGGCCGGCACGGTGGATCCGCCGGCCGGACGCCCGAGTCGCATCGAGGGCATCGGCCGCCCGCGCGTCGAGGCGTCGTTCGTGCCCACCGTGATCGACGAGATGATCCAGGTCCCCGATGCGGGGTCGATCGCCGCGATCCGCCTGCTGCGTGAACGCACCCTGCACTGGGCCGGCGGGTCGACGGGCACGAACCTCTACGGCGCGTTCCAGCTCATCGCGCGGATGCGTGCCGCGGACGAGACCGGCAGCGTCGTGACCCTGATCTGCGACAGCGGAGTCCGCTACGCCAACACCTACTACTCCGACGAGTGGGTGGCCGCGCAGGGCTGGGACCTCGCCCCGCACCGCGCCCGGCTGGAGCGGTTCCTGGAGTCCGGCGTCTGGGGCGAGTGAAGGCTGCGGGCTACGCTGGCCGCATGACTACTCTGATCCTCACCGTCGCGGGTGCAGACCGTCCTGGCCTCGTGGCCGCCGTCGCCGATGTCGTGGATGCGCACGGCGGCAACTGGGAGAACAGCTCGCTGGCCGAGCTCGCCGGCACGTTCGCGGGCGTGATCGAGGTCTCGGTCGCTGACGACAAGGAGGCCGAGCTGACGTCGGCGCTCCGCGGCCTCCAGGGTCAAGGGCTGCTCACCCTCGCCGTGCTCACCGGCAGCCCGGACGCAGCCGCCGCCGACGATCGGCTGCTCGAGATCCAGGTGCTCGGCAACGACCGACCCGGCATCGTGCGCGAGGTCTCCGGCGTGCTGAACGCTCACGCCCTGAGCATCGAGGAGCTCGCCACCGAGACGCGCGATGCCGCGATGGCGGGCGGGCGCCTGTTCGAGGCGTCGGTCACGGCGAAGGTGCCGGCCGACGTCGACCTCGACGCCCTGCGCGCCGACCTCGAGCGCATCGCCGCCGAGATCCAGGTCGACATCACCCTCGGCTGAGGTCTCCCGCTCATCCCCGCCCCTCCCCGCCGAGACCCACGGTCCGCGCCGAGACCCACGGTGAAAGCCGCCGCTGGGCGTGGGTCTGGGCGACAACGATGGGTTTCGACGCTGGGTGTCGGGGAGGTCAGAGTCCGGAGTACTTGCGCACCCAGTACTCCGTGTACGCGACGTGCGCGGAGGCCGCAGCACTCGCAGCGACCGGATCCGCGGCGGCCAGGCCGCGCAGGATGGCGCGGTGCCCGGCATCGGAGTGGATCTTGAGCTCCGCGGCATCCTCGGGGTCGGAGATGCGATACGCCCGGGAGCGCGAGCGCAGCACGTCGATGAGGCTGGTCAGCGCCTCGTTGCCCGCGACCGCGGAGATCGCCATGTGGAATTCGTGATCGAGCCGTGACTGCGCCTCGAAGTCGGTGGTCGCCTCGATCTCGTCGAGCACGCGGTCCAGCGACTCCACCGTCTCGTCGTCGATGCGCGCCGCGGCCAGTGCAGCGGCGTGGGGTTCGAGCACTCGGCGCAGCTCCGTCAGTTCGAGCACGCCCGCCATCGGCAGCAGTCCGACGGTGAGCGAGAGGCTGCCGATCAGGTCGGCGGCGCGCAGCTCGCTGACGTAGCTGCCCGATCCGTGTCGCGTCTCGAGCACCCCGAGGGCGGCGAGGGTACGGATCGCCTCGCGCAGGGATCCGCGGGAGACACCGAGGGTCTCGCAGAGCTCTCCCTCGCTGGGAAGCCGGTCGCCCGGCCGCAGCGCGCCGTCCGCGATCAAGGCCCGCAGCCCGTGCAGCGCCGTGTCGAGTGCGCTCATCGTCGTCCTCCAGACACTCCGCCGCTCTTCGTGAAGTCTGTCGGAAAGCGATGTTTCCGCAAACTCGTATGACAAGTATGTTTCATCACCGGAGTTTTGTGGCGGAATCGGTAGCCCTGTGGCAAAGTTGTGCAACAACTCGCCCGAACTCACCGATGAGGACCGATGCCCGCACCGCTGTTCCCCGCACCGCTCACGCTGACCTCCGGCATGCGAGCGCGCGACGCCTGGCCCCTCGACCCGTCCGTGATCCACCTGAACCACGGGTCCTTCGGCGCGGTCCCGTCCGTCGTCGTCGCGCAGCAGGACGCTCTACGCCGCCGCGCGGACCTCAGCCCCGTCGAGTGGTTCCCGCGCATCGCGGAGCGCGTGCAGGAGGCCCGCGAGCGCACCGCCCCGTTCATCGGTGCCCGCGCCGAGGACAGCGCCTTCGTGCCCAACGCCTCCGCCGCCGCGACCGTGGTCTTCAACGCCCTGCGACTCGACGCCGGCGACGAGATCCTCGTGACCGATCAGGGGTACGGCGCGATCACGATGGGCGCCGAACGCCTCGCCCGGCGCTTCGGCGCGACGGTCCGCGCCGTCGCGGTGCCGCTGCTCGCCTCCGATGACGAGATCGTGCAGCTCTTCGCCGACGAGCTCACACCGCGTACCCGACTGATCGTCGTCGACCAGATCACCTCGCCGACCGCCCGCCTCCTGCCCACCCGACGTATCGCCGACGCCGCAGCCGAACACGGCGTGCGCACCCTCGTCGACGGCGCTCACGCCCCCGGCCTGGTCCCCGACGCGGCCGCTGTCGCTGGCGGGGACTGGTGGTTCGGCAACATGCACAAGTGGCCGTGCGCACCGCGGGGCTCGGCTCTTCTGGTCACGACGGCGCCCGACCGCGATGAGCTCTGGCCGCTGATCGACTCCTGGGCCGCGCGCGAGCCGTACCCCTCCCGCTTCGACACGCAGGGCACGATCGACGCCACCACGTACCTGGCCACCCCGACCGCCATCGACTTCATCGAGAGCGAGTTCGGGTGGGCAGCGGCTCGCACGGCGATGGCGGAGATCGCCGACGCCGGCGCCGAACTGATCGCCGAGGCTCTGCGCCCGTACAGTGACGAGGACCCCCTCACTCCCCTCCCCTCCCCTGTGCCGTCGATGCGCCTCGTGCGCCTCCCGCTCGGCCTGGGCGCGACGAGAGAGGAGGCCGACGCGCTCCGGATGGATCTGCTCGACGAGGTCGGTGTCGAGACGGCATTCACGAGCTTCCGCGGCGTCGGCTACTTCCGACTGTCCGCACACCTCTACAACGAGGCATCCGACTACGAGGCCTTCGTCGAACGCTGCATCCCGCAGATCCTCCGTCGCGCCGGCATCCGCCAGGCCGACTCCCTCGTCCTTCCCTGAGTACGACCGTCCGTCCACCCGACCGCAACACCCACCCCCACCCCCATCGAGAGGCACATCGTGAAGAACAAGATCTTGACGACCGCAGCGGGATTCGGCACCGTCGCCGTCCTCGCACTCACCGGCTGCTCCGCAGGCTCCGGCCCCTCCGACGACGGCTCCGTCCAGCTGCAGATGGTCGAGAGCCTGACCAACCCCGCCCGTACGGAGCTGCTGCGCGGGCTGCTCGACGACTTCGAGAAGGCCAACCCGAAGATCACCGTCACCCTCGTCTCCCCGCCCACAGAGCAGGCCGACCAGAAGATCCAGCAGATGCTGCAGTCCGGCAAGGGCGTCGACGTGCTCGAGGTGCGCGACATCACCGTCGGGCCGTTCGCGAACAACGGCTGGCTGTACGACCTCGGGCCCGACCTGAAGAAGTGGGACGGCTGGGACGCGCTGACCGAGAACGCGCAGTCCGCCTCGGTCGCGGAGGACGGGAAGAGCTACTTCGTCCCCTACGGCTTCTACGGGCTGTCGCTGTTCTACCGCACCGACCTCGTGAAGGATGCCGGCTTCGACGGCCCGCCGCACAGCTGGAAGGACCTGCTGGAGCAGGCGTCGGCGATCCAGGACCCGTCGAACAACATCTACGGGTACGCCTTCCGCGGCGGCCAGAACGCGAACAGCAACGTCGTCGCGGCGATCGAGGCCTACACGATCGACGGCCTCGACACGGAGGACGCGTTCCTCATGAAGGACGGCTCGACGATCTTCGCGGCTCCCGAGGCACAGGATGCCGTCGACGACTACTTCGACCTCTTCAAGGAGGCGTCGCCGCCGTCCGCCGTGTCGTGGGGCTACCCCGAGATGGTCGCCGGGTTCACGAACGGCACAACGGCCTTCCTCCTGCAGGACCCGGAGGTCATCGCGACGGTGCAGGACTCGTCGCTGACCGAGGACCAGTGGGACACCGCCCCGCTGCTCGTCGGCCCGTCCGGCAAGGCCGCGCAGCCCCTCGCCGTCGCCGGCTGGGGCGTCGCGGAGAACAGCGAGAACAAGGAGGCGGCGGTCAAGCTGGTCGAGTTCCTGTCGTCCGCCGAGCCCGCGACCGAGTTCGCGCAGGCCAACAGCCTGGTGCCCATCATCGCCTCCGCCGCAGATGACGACTTCTACTCGTCCGGCCCGTGGACCAGCTACGTCACCATGACCGAGGACCCGGAGACCTACGTCAACGTGCGCCAGCCGCGCGGGGTCAGCTGGTGGACCGAGTGGATCCAGAAGTCCGACCAGGACGTGCAGAACGTGCTGCTCGGCAACATGTCGACGAAGGATCTCCTCGCCTCGTGGGATGCGTTCTGGACCGAGAAGTACGCCGCGGAGAAGGGTTGATCCGTGGCCCGCACCGCTCATGAGGGAGGCTCCGTCGGCACTGCTTCGCAGCAGCCGGCCGGCGGGGCCTCCCCGGCATCGCGTCGCCGCCCCTTCCGGGGTCGCACGGCGCTCACGCTGCTGGCGTTCCTCGCGCCGGCGATCGTCTTCGTCTGCTGGTTCACCTACTGGCCGATGCTGCAGGGCGCCCGCATGGCCTTTCACGACTGGAACCTGTGGGACCTGACGTCGACGCCGTTCGTGGGTTTCGACAACTTCCTCGCCGTGTTCCGGGATCCCGCCTTCCCGACCGTCGCCTGGAACTCGGTGCTCTGGGTGGTCGGCTCGCTCGTGCCGCAGCTCGTGATCGGCTTCCTCATCGCGCTCGCGCTGCGCAAGCGTTTCCGCTTCCGCGGGCTCTACCAGGCGCTGGTGTTCTTCCCGTGGGCGGTGTCCGGCTTCCTGATCGGCATGCTGTTCCGCTGGATGTTCAACGCCGAGTTCGGCGTCGTCAACGACCTGCTCATGAAAGCGGGCCTGATCGACGCCCCGCTGCCGTGGCTGGCCGACCCGAAGCTCGCGATGTTCGCCGTGATCGTCGCGAACATCTGGTACGGCGTGACCTTCTTCGCGATCATGATCCTCGCAGCTCTGCAGTCGGTGCCGGACGAGATGCTGGAGGCGGCGAGCCTGGACGGCGCCGGCAAGGTGCGGCAGCTGTTCTCCATCATCATCCCGTACATCTCGATGACGCTGCTGCTGACGATCCTGCTGCGCGTGATCTGGATCTTCAACTTCCCCGACATCATCTACGCGATGACGAACGGCGGCCCGGCCAACCAGACCCACATCATCACGACCTGGATGATCAACTACACGCAGCAGGGCAACTACGGCATCGCGAGCGCCATCGGGCTCATCGTCGTGGCATTCCTCATGGTCTTCTGCGCGTTCTACCTGATGGCGATGCGGAGAGTGCAGCGATGACCATCACCTCATCCGTCCGGACCGGATCCTCGGTCACGGAGACCCGTCGCATCACGGTCCCCGACCCGAAGGCCGCACCGCGCCCGAAGCCCCGTGTCACGGCGGGCGGTGTGGTGCGTGTCGTCGGCCTGGGGCTGTGGCTGTTGATCACCCTGTTCCCGCTTTACTGGATCACGCTCACCGCGTTCAAGTCGCCGGGGACCATCAACCGCTTCCCGATCGAGTACTGGCCGAGCGAACCCTCGCTGGACAACTTCACGAGCCTGTTCGAGAAGAGCTCGTTCGGGACGTTCCTGGCGAACTCGGCCATCGTGGCGGTGTCGGCCGGCGCGGTGGCGACGCTCATCGCGCTGCTCAGCGCCTACGTGCTGGCGCGGTTCGAGTTCCGCGGCAAGGGGGCGGTGCTCATCGCGTTCCTGTTGACGCAGATGATCCCGGCGTTCATCGCCCTCGGACCGCTGTACTCGATGATGACCGACCTCGGCCTCGTCGACACCAAGCCGGGGCTCATCCTCGTCTACATCGCGATCTGCATCCCGTTCTCCACGGTCATGCTGCGGGGCTTCTTCGAGAACGTCCCCGACGCGCTCGAAGAAGCGGCGATGATCGACGGCTGCTCGCGCCTTGGCGCCCTGTTCCGGGTGCTCGTGCCGGTGATGACCCCCGGCATCATCGCGGCGTTCATCTTCAACTTCGTGAACTGCTGGAACGAGCTGTTCCTGTCGGTCGTGCTGATGAACACCGACGCGAACCGCACCGTGCCATCGGCGCTGAACGGCTTCATCTCCACGTTCAACATCGACTGGGGCTCCATGAGCGCCGCGGCCGTGCTGACGATCCTCCCGACGATGGTGATGTTCGCCCTCGCCAGCCGCTGGATCGTCCAGGGCCTGACCGCCGGCGCGGTGAAGGAGTAACCCAGCGCCGAGACCCACCCCCAACGCCGAGACCCACCCCCGCACACGTCAGCGGGAGTGGGTCTCGGTGTTTCCGATGGGTCTCGGCGTCTGGATCAGGAAGTCAGACGAGCCGGGACTTCGGTGAGACCGAGTAGGTGTTCTCGGCGTCGCGGTTGACCGTGTCGCCGAGAGCCTCGTCGATCGCGGTCATCGTGTCGGCGTCGAGCTTCACACCGGAGGCCTTGACGGTCTCGGCGAGCTGCTCCGGACGGGAGGCGCCGACGAGGGCCGCCGCCACGTTCGGGTTCTGCAGCACCCACGCGATCGCGAGCTGCGGCATCGACAGCCCCGCCTGCTCCGCGATCGGCTTGAGGCGCTGCACCGCGGTGAGGATGTCGTCCTGCAGGAAGCTCTTGATGAAGTCGGCGCCGCTGTGCGGGTCGGTCGCCCGAGAGCCCTCGGGCACCGGCTGACCCGGCAGGTACTTTCCGCTCAGCACACCCTGCGCCATCGGCGACCAGACGATCTGCGAGATGCCGAGCTCCTCAGACGCCGGGACGACCTTGCCCTCGATGACCCGCCACAGCATCGAGTACTGCGGCTGATTGGAGATGAGCTGGATGCCGAGCTGCTTCGCCAGCGCGTGCCCTTCACGCAGCTGCTCCGCGGTCCACTCCGAGACGCCGATGTAGAGCGCCTTGCCCTGACGGACCACGTCGGCGAAGGCCTGGAACGTCTCCTCGAGCGGGGTCTCGTAGTCGAAGCGGTGCGCCTGGTAGAGGTCGACGTAGTCGGTGCCGAGACGCGTCAGCGAACCGTTGATCGACTCGAAGATGTGCTTGCGGCTCAGGCCGGTGTCGTTCGGACCCTTGGGCCCGGTCGGGAAGTAGACCTTGGTGAAGATCTCCAGCCCTTCGCGACGCTGACCCTCCAGGGCCTTGCCGAGCACGACCTCGGCCGCCGTGTTCGCGTAGGTGTCCGCAGTGTCGAAGGTGGTGATGCCGGCGTCCAGGGCGGCGTGCACGGTCTTGACCGCGGCGTCGTCCTCGACCTGCGATGCGTGCGTGACCCAGTTGCCGTAGGTGATCTCCGATACCTTGAGACCACTGTTGCCGAGATAGCGATAGTTGACCATGGACCAACGCTACTGGCTGCCCGCGCCGGCGGGGCCGGATGGAGGCGGACGGCCTCAGTCGGGCGCTGCGGCACCGCTTCGGCGCGCGGAGACCACGGCCCCCACAGCGACGAGCACGATCCCCGAGAGCACACTCACGACATAGAGCGGCACAGCCCAGGGCGAGTAGTCGCCGCCGCTGATACCGAAGGCGTCGGCGAGCCCCATGCCGGCACCGAACGAGGCCGCGAAGTAGCCGATCGCACCGAGCATCAGCAAGGCCAGGAATCCCATCACGGGGACGAGCGGGTGCGCGCCCGTGCGGACCGCGACGACCGCGAGCACCACGGCGAGTGCGACGCCGATGCCGAGGACGAGAAGAGCCTGGCCCGGCATCAGGCTCTCCCCGGCTTCCGACATCGCGAAACGAATCTCGTCGAGCGTTCGACCGGGAGCTGCGGCGAGCGGGTTGAGCACGAGGATCTGCACGGCGGCGAACGCGGCGTAGGCGAGGACGGCGAGCGCGCCGACGATCGAGATCCACAGAGTCCGGCGCTGCATCCGTGTCATGCGGGTCATCCTAGGAACGCATCCCGAGAGTCTCCCGATACTCACGCCACGCCCCACCGAGCCGGCGGATGCCCTCCTCCAGCACATCGTCGGGCGCGGTGAACGGGATGCGGATGTGGTCGTCCGGCGAGACCGACACGGCGAACGCGGCGCTTCCGGCGATCGAGACGCCGATCACCGGAGCGCACCGGGCACGCACACCGTCCACCGTGGCGCTGATCCGCTCCATCGCCGTCGCCGTCGCCGACGACCCGGCGCTCCGAACCACCCGGATCCGCGACATCGAACCAGAGCAGGCACCACCGATGTCGGAGCGGATTCCTCAGCTCCTCTGAGCACCAGCCGACCGGCGCCCTGCCACGTGGCTCAGCTCAGCCGATCGTCGGACGAACCAGCTGCTCCTGCTCCTCGAGCGTCTGCGCCTGCGCGCGCTTCTCGGCCCGTTCCCGCTCCTGCGCCTCGGCCGCCTCCCGACGTTCCGCGCGCGTCTGCGG
Source organism: Microbacterium sp. Beta (assembly GCF_005502545.1). NCBI lineage: Bacteria > Bacillati > Actinomycetota > Actinomycetes > Micrococcales > Microbacteriaceae > Microbacterium > Microbacterium sp. Beta. The sequence goes on along the minus strand of NZ_SCOG01000007.1, from coordinate 106,008 downwards.
CTCGCCGGAACCGGACTCCGCCTGTATCTCCTGGGATTGATCCGTCACGATCTGCGCACGGTCGCGGAACCCCTCGGCCGTCACCTTGTCGAGGGCGACCTGCTTGCGGATCGCGGCGGCCTTCTCGTAGAGACTCGGGTCGCCATAGCTCGTGAGCACCTTGACCAGCACCGGCAGCAGCTCGATCATGAAGAACAGGGCCGCGATCAGGATGTGCGCCCACAGGATCGTGGGCTCCTTCTCGCTGAGTCGGTTCAGTCCACTGATCTGGCTGAGCAGGCCGACCGCTCCCGCGTTGCCCTGCGCCACGGCATCGGCTCGCGCGTTGTACGCGGCGAGCGCCTGGTCGTAGGAGTCACGAGCCGTCGGCAGCTGCGACTTCGCCTGCTCACGGTTCTGCGCCTCGGACGAGGTGGTGTTCTCCTTGGCCGCGGTGCCGGCGGCGGCGAGCTCCTCGTTCGCGGTGCGCAGCTGTGCGGCGAGCGCGTCGTAGGTCTGCTGTGCTTCGGCGAGCTGGGCCTTGGCGGCATCGGAGCTGGCACCCTGGCCATTGACGCCGGTGCAGCCGGGAACAGTGCCGGCGCCTTCACCGGTCAGCTCGCACTGATACAGCACCCGAGCCTGATCGATCACGGCCTGCTGGGCGGTCATCTTCGCGGTGACGTCATCGACCGTGGCCTGAGCCGCCGACTCGGTGGCCGACGAGGAGTCGGTTCCTGCGACGATGCCCGTGGCCGCCTGGTTCTCGAGCTCGGCGACCTTGGCGGAGGCCGCGTCGAGCGCGATCTTCTCCGGACCGGACTCGAGAGCCTCCTGGTCGGACTGCGACTGGGTGATGTTGGTGGAGGCGACCTCGCGGGCGATGTCGTTGTGGAAGATCTGCAGCACGAGCGGCTCTGCCACGACGAAGCCGATGATCGCAGCCATGATCACACGCGGGATGGCGAGCCCGATGAGGCGCCAGACATTCCTGGTCGAGCTCATGGTCGAGGTGAGGAAGCGGTCGAGGTTGAAGATGATGAGCGCCCAGACCAGCGCCAGCGGCACGGCCAGCCAGACCGCCGCCTGCACGCCGGTGGTCAGGGCGAACAGCATCGAGATCGCGGACACCAGAGCGGTGCCTGCGAGCACGAAGAACATCTGCACGAAGCGGGGCGTCTCACCGGGGACACGGTCGAGGATCTCGCCCTCCGCACCGCCGAGGATCGCGAGGGTGCGAGCGCGCGAGCCGGGAGCGCGGGGTTCGCGCTTCTTGCGGGGCCGGCGGACACGGGGCGCACGCGCTGGCTTCACCGGAGCGGATGCGTCCGGGGCGGGCTCTGCGGTCTCTTCTGCGGTGACGGCGTCGGCGATCGGGGTCGCCTCGGACGAGGACGCGTCTCGGGCGGCGTCTTCGGGTCCGGTGGGCTCGAACTCGCGCAGGAAGTCGAGGTCATCCGTGACGGCGTCGGGTTCGCTGTCGAGGATGATCCGACCCTGCGAGTCGTAACGACCCGGTCGATGGGCGGAATAGGGCATTCGAACAATCTACGAAAGATCGCCTGTGGAAAACGTGGAAGAGTCCTTTGCGGCCTCTCAGGTTGGCTGCTCCCGTCGCGATATTCCAGCCATCTGCGGCCATTCGGGTGTCATATCGCGACCGGAGCGGCGTCAGAGCAGCCGGTCAAGCGCGGCAGCGTACGTCTCGAGTGCCGCGTCGAGGGTGAAGTGGCCGGCGGCGGCGAGGGTGCCCAGCCCGTGGATCAGTCCCCACAGCGCCACCGCATCGGTCGGACGATCGAGGCCGGCGCCGACGGCTGCCTGGGCGAGCACGGCTTCGAGTCCGTCGATCAGCGGGGCCATCGTGGCCGTGGGCGAGCCGGGGATGCAGACCGTGGGGTCGTACACCGCGTCGAACGTATGCGGATGCTCGACGGCGAAGCGGATGTATGCGCCGCCGCCGGCGGTGAGCGCGGCCTCGGGCGTCGACGCGGACTCGGTCGCCGTACGCACCTGTTCGAGGAGGTCGGCCATGCTGCGTTCGGCGATCGCCTTGAGCAGTCCGAGCCGGTCGGAGAAGTGGTGGTACGGGGCGTTGTGGCTCACGTTCGCGGCGCGTGCGACCTCGCGCAGGCTGATCTCGGCTGCGGGCATGCGTTCCAGCAGCTGCATCGCCGCGTCCTCGAGCGCACGGGCGAGATCGCCGTGGTGATAGCCGTCCTTCGAACTTGACATGAGCAACATCCTCTCCTATCTTGACAGTGTCCACCAGCTTGACACTGTCCAGATAGGAATCAGCCATGCCCGCTCTCGTGATCGACGGCCACCCCGACGCCCGCTCCCTGACCGCGTCGCTCGCGCAGCGCTATGCGGCGGGGCACGGTGACGCACGCGTACTCGCCCTGCGCGACCTCGACTTCGACCCGAGCCTGCGCTTCGGCTACCGCGAGCGCATGACGCTGGAGCCCGACCTCGTCGACGCGAAGCGTGCGTTGCAGGAGGCCGACACCGTGGTCATCGCGACGCCGCTGTGGTGGGGCTCCGTCCCGGCGCTGCTCAAGGGCTTCTTCGACAGGGCCCTGCTACCGCAGCAGGAGTACCGCTACAACAAGCTCGGGCTCCCCGACGGGCTGCTGCCTGCGCGGCACGGCCGGCTGCTGCTGCTCGCGGACACGCCCTGGTTCTTCGCACCGTTCACGGGACTGCCCGCGCAGACCCACGTCGCCCGCGGAACGATGCGCTTCTGCGGGATCCGCTCGGTGCGCACCCATCGCATGCTCGGCGTCAAGGATGCGACGCCCGCGACCATCACCCGGTGGCTCGACCGCGCCGAACGACTCGGCGCCGCTGACGGACGCCGCGACGGCATCCCTCAGGCCGACTCGACGCCTCAGGCCGACTCGACGCCTCAGGCCGACTCGGCGCCTCAGGCCAGTGCGGCGGAAGCCGCCTCGTCCTCGGTCGTCGCGACGAGCTGACCGCACGCCCCGTCGATCTCCTTGCCGCGGGTGTCGCGAAGGGTCGTCGGGATGCCGGCGTCGTTGAGCCTGCGCACGAACTCGTCCGTCACGTCCTTGTCCGACGACGTCCAGATGGACCCGGGGGTCGGGTTGAGCGGGATCGGATTCACGTGCACCCACCCGCGTCCACGCTGGTTGAGCTTGTCCGCCAGCAGGTCGGCACGCCAGGCGTGGTCGTTCATGTCCTTGATCAGCGCGTACTCGATCGAGACGCGACGACCCGTCTTGGCGTAGTAGTCGTAGGCCGCGTCGAGGGCCTCGTCGACCTTCCACCGCGAGTTCACCGGGATGAGCTCGTCGCGCAGATGGTCGTCCGGGGCGTGCAGCGAGAGGGCGAAAGTGACCGGGATGCCCTCATCGGCGAGCTTCTTGATCGCCGGTACCAGGCCGACGGTCGAGACCGTGATGCCGCGAGCGCTCATGCCGAGGCCGTCGGGCTGCGGGGCGACCATCGTGCGCACGGCGTCCATCACGCGCTTGTAGTTGGCGAGCGGCTCACCCATGCCCATGAAGACGATGTTCGAGACACGCTCCATGCTGTGGTCGTCGGCCTTCTTGCCGCCCAGGCCACCCTCGGCGATCAGCCGGTTGGCCCGCACGATCTGCTCGATGATCTCGGCGGTCGACATGTTGCGGGTCAGTCCCGCCTGTCCGGTCGCGCAGAAGGGGCAGTTCATGCCGCAGCCTGCCTGGCTCGACACGCACAGCGTGATGCGGCCGGGGTAGCGCATGAGCACCGATTCGACCAGGGCCCCGTCGTGCAGGCGCCACAGGAACTTGATCGTGTCACCGCGGTCGGTCTCGAGGCGTCGCACCTCGGTGAGCAGCGGCGGCAGCATCCCGGCGACGAGCTGCTCCCTGGTGTCCGCGGGGAGGTCGGTCATCTGCTCGGGGTCCGACGTGTAGTGCCGGAAGTAATGCGTCGCGAGCTGCTTCGCACGGAAGCCGGGCAGGCCGAGCTCCTTCACCTTGTCGATGCGCTCGGCCGGGGTGAGGTCGGCGAGGTGCACGGGGGGCTTCCCGCGCTTGGGGCTCGCGAACTGCAGGAGCGGGCGCCCTTCGGCATCCTTCTGCTGCGTCCAGCCCTCGGTCGCAGGGCGCACCTGCGGCTTCTTGGTCTCGCGGACGGCCCCCGAACGCGACGACGCGGGTGCTGCGGGGCGCGTCTCGCGCGTGCGGGGAGTCTCGGTCATACCTTCCAGGGTACGCGGTGGCGGATGGGAAGACCCCGGGCGCGAGCGGCTGCCTCCCTAGACTGAGGCCATGGATGCCGTGCTGTGGATCATCGCGATCGTCGTCGGCCTGATCGTGGTCGTCGCGGTCCTCGCCGCGGCCGTCCGAGGGATGCGCCCGAAACTCCCGGATCCTCCGGCGTTCTCCACCGCCCCACACACCGCCCCTTCCGCCTCCGCCGCTGCGGCTCCAGGGCTGACCCCGGAGGTCGTCGCCGAGGTCGACCGCCTCGTGGTGGCGGGTCAGAAGATCCACGCCATCAAGCTCTACCGCGATCACTCCGGCGTCTCGCTCAAAGACGCGAAGGACCGTATCGAGCACTGGTCGGTCAGCACGACGGCTCCGCACCCCGCAGCCGTCTCTCACACGACCGCGCCGCATTCGTCGATCACCGCGACCCCGTCGTCGGTCCGCGCCTCGCTGCCGCCGTCGGTGGCCTCCACGATCGACGCGCAGGTCGCGGGCGGCTCGGCCATCGCGGCGATCAAGACCCTCCGCGAGCACACGGGGCTCGGACTCAAGGAGTCCAAGAACGTGATCGACGCCTGGCCGCACACCCACACGTCCTGATCGAGTTGTCATTACAGGCTGCGCCCAGGAGAATGGACGAGCCCGCCCGATGAAGGAGCCCCATGCCCGACCGTCTCGACCGCGCCCGCACGACCGGCATCCTCGCCGTCCTCCGCGCCCCCTCCCCTGAACTGGCCCTCGAGGCCTCGGAGGCGATCATCCGCGGCGGGGTCACGGGCATCGAGGTGACCTTCTCCACTCCCGACGCGCCCGCCGTCATCCGCGAGCTCATCACCCGCCACGGCGACGCCGCCTACGTCGGGGCCGGCACCGTCACCACGGCCGCGCAGGCCGAGCAGGCTGCAGACGCGGGAGCCGAGTTCCTCGTGAGCCCCGGCACCCTGCCGCACCTCACGCGCAGCATGCTCGACACGGGCCGGGTCGTGATGACCGGCGCCATGACCCCGACCGAGGTCATGGGCGCACTCGAGCTCGGCGTCGACGTCGTGAAGATCTTCCCCGCATCGCTCGGTGGCCCGTCGTACCTCGGCGCCCTGCGCGGACCGTTCCCCGACGCCCCGCTGATGCCCACCGGTGGCGTGAACCCCGACAACCTCGCCGCCTGGTTCGCCGCCGGAGCGGTCGCGGTCGGTGCGGGCGGAGACCTCGCGAACGGCGCGTCGATCAAGAACGCCGACTGGACCGACATCGAGCAGCGCGCCGCACGATTCACCGCGGCCCTCACCGCCACGCGCGAGTGACACCACGCGATCGAGCACCGCACACTCCCCATCGTTGGTATACCGGATGCATGGGTGCGCGACGGATGCTGTCGATCGGTGCCGTCGCGATCGCGCTCTTGACCGCGACCGGCTGCACGTCGGCCATGCCTCCGTCGGCACCTGATCCGCGCTCATCGACCCAGGAGCCCGCCATGACCGACGCCACTCGCGATCTGCTCGCCGCCGCAGCGTCCGGAGACGCCTCCGCCGTCAGGAAGGCGATCGACGACGGGGCGGACCTCGAGGCACGGGGGCATGGGGGCATGACCGCACTGATCGTCGCGACGAAGGCAGATCACGTCGACGCGGCGCACGTTCTCATCGACGCGGGTGCGGACGTCAACGCCAAGGACGACATCCAGGACTCCGCCTACCTGTACGCCGGTGCGCGGGGACACGACGAGATCCTCCTGCTGACGCTCGACAACGGCGCCGACCTCGCAAGCACGAACCGCTTCGGCGGCACGGCACTGATCCCCGCCGCCGAACGCGGACTCCTCTCGACCATCGACATCCTGCTGGAGGCCGGTGTCGACCCGAACCACATCAACGACCTGAACTGGACGGCGCTGCACGAGGCGATCGTGCTCGGCGACGGTTCCTCCACCTACGTCGACGTGGTGCGCGCGCTCATCGACGGCGGAGCAGACATGAGCATCCCCGACGGGGACGGCGTGCTCCCGGTCGATCTCGCCACAGCACGGGGCTACGACGCGATCGTCGCCGAGCTCGAACGGTGATCGCCCTCGACCCGTGGGCCTGGGCCGCGCTCGCGGTGGCCGCGGTGACGATCGGCATCTCGAAGACGGCACTGCCCGGCGGGAGCATCCTGGCCATCGCCCTGTTCGCCGCCGTGCTGCCGGCACGCACCTCGACGGCGGCGACCCTCCTGCTGCTGATGGTCGGCGACCTGTTCGCCCTCACCGCCTACCGTCGGCACGCGCACTGGCCGACGCTGCTGCGGCTCGCCCCCGCGGTGATCGCCGGGCTGCTGGTCGGCTTCGCGTTCCTCGCCCTCGCCGGCGACGGGGTGGTCCGTCGGGCGATCGGCGTGATCCTGCTGCTGATGATCGCCGTGACCCTGTGGCGTCGGTGGCGGCAGAGCAGAGCGGACACGGCGGCTCCCCCGTCCAGCGGCATCATCCTCGCGGGCGCCTACGGAACCCTCGGCGGCTTCACCACCATGGTCGCCAACGCCGGAGGCCCGGTCATGTCGATGTACTTCCTGGCCACCCGCACCCCCGTGCAGGTGTTCCTCGGCACATCCGCCTGGTTCTTCGCCATCATCAACGTGATCAAGGTCCCCTTCCTCGCGGGCCTCGGGCTGTTCGAGACGCCCGTTTTGCTGATGGATGCCGCGCTCGCCCCGCTCGTCGTCGTCGGCGCGCTCCTCGGACTGCGAGTCGCCCGCCGCATGAATCAGCGCGTGTTCGACCGCATCGTGATCGCCCTCACCATCCTCGGCGCGGTCTACCTGCTGTTCTGACCACACCCACACCACGCGCCCTCACCCCCCTCCCGCCAAGACGGAGACGAACCGAAACGGAGACGAACCAGGTTCAGTGCGGCGTGGCGTCGCCCGACACGCGGCCCTGACGTCGGATGGTCTCTGTTTCGGCCTCCGACTTCGGGCAGCTGGGGCAGCAGGGAAGCTCAGTCGAGGAAGATGTCCGGGAACAGGGCGGTGTCGGGGGTGCCGGGGATCGCCGCATAGCGGGAGAAGTCGGTCACACCGTCGGCTTCGAGCACGTCCTCCACGATGAGGGTCTGCCCCGTGTACGACGCGGCGGGCTTGAGCAGCACGGTATAGGCGGCGTCCGCGTAGATGTCGGGCGTGCGGCTCGCGGCCATGACCTTGTCGCCGCCGAGCAGGTTCTGCACCGCGGCAGTGGCGATCGTGGTGCGCGGCCAGAGCGTGTTGGCGGCGATCCCGTCGCGGGCGAACTCGGCGGCGAGGCCGAGCGTCGCCATGGTCATGCCGAACTTCGCGAGGGTGTAGCCGGTGTGCGCGCCCAGCCACTTCGGGGACGGATTGAGGGGCGGCGACAGCGAGAGGATGTGCGGGTTCTCGGCATCCTTCAGGATCGGCACCGCCGCGCGGGAGAGCATGAACGTCCCGCGCACGTTGACGTCCTGCATCAGGTCGTACTTCTTGGCGCTCAGGTCGAGCGAGCGGGAGAGATCGATGACGCTGGCGTTGTTGATCACGATGTCGATGCCGCCGAACTCACCCTGCGTCTTCAGGACCGCTTCGGTGATGTCGTCGTCGTCGCGCACATCGCCGACGATCGGGAGAGCCTGGCCGCCCGCCGCACGGATCTGCTCGGCGGCGGTGTGGATCGTGCCCTCGAGCTTCGGATGCGGGGTGTCGGTCTTCGCGAGCATGGCGATGTTCGCACCGTCGGCGGCGGCTCGCAGCGCGATCGCGAGGCCGATGCCGCGGCTGCCGCCCGACATCAGGATGGTCTTGCCTGCAAGGGACATGTGTTCTCCTGGGTTCTCGATCGCGAAAGGGAGGGACAGCCGCGGGGTCAGCGCGGCGCCATGCGGATGGCGCCGTCGAGGCGGATGGTCTCGCCGTTGAGGTAGCCGTTCTCGACGATCTGCTGCACGAGGGCGGCGTACTCGTCGGGGCGGCCGAGACGGGACGGGAAGGGCACCTGCTGACCCAGGGAGTCCTGGGCCGCCTGCGGGAGGCCCATCAGCATCGGCGTCTCCATGATGCCGGGGGCGATCGTGCAGACCCGGATGCCGTAGCGGGCGAGCTCGCGCGCCACCGGAAGGGTCATCGCGTGCACGCCGCCCTTGGACGCGGAGTACGCGGGCTGGCCGATCTGCCCGTCGAACGCGGCGACGCTCGCGGTGTTCACGATGACACCGCGTTCCTCGTCGTGCAGCTCGTTCTTCGCGATGACGGCGGAGGCCTGGGAGATGACGTTGAACGTACCGACGAGGTTGATCCGGATCACGCGCTCGAAGTCGGCGAGCACGGCCGGGTTGCCCTCACGGTCGAGCACCTTGGCGGGTGGGGCGATCCCGGCGCAGTTCACGACGACGCGCAGCGGTGCCGCCGACTGCGCGGCCGCGACGGCCGCCTGCACCTCCTCGGCGTTCGTGACGTCTGCCGCGACGAAGAGACCGCCGAGCTCGTCCGCGACCTCGGCGCCCTTCGATGAGGCGAGGTCGATGATCGTGACGTGCGCGCCCGCTGCGACCAGTCGTCGCGCCGTGGCGAGCCCCAGCCCGGAGGCTCCGCCGGTGATGAGTGCACCCTGTCCACTGATCTGCATCTGATGTTCTCCTTCGAACGCCGTCGTGCGACATGCCGTGATGGAACGCAGTATCAGCCTACGTGGTTCCTGGTATCACCACGACTCTGAGCAACTGCGTCGCGACCGAGCCTAGTTCCCGTCTCCCGCTCGAAGGAACGCGATAGGTCGTGGGAGTAGGATCCGGAGAATGCGCCGCCCGCCCGGGATCCACCGATCCACGGCGACTGTCGACCAGCCGGTGATAATGCGCCTCATTACCACCGTGAGCCTGGCGCTCCTGCTCCTCTTCGCCTTCGCGGTGACCGCACACGGCGATGCCGGGGAGAACGGCGCGGCCCCCTCGCTCGCCGCCGCGGCCATCGATGCGTTCGACGACACCGCCGCGATCGGCGCCGACGCCGAAACGGACGAGGCCCAGGCCCAGGCCGCATTGCCGGTCGCCGTCACGAGCACCCTCGTCGGTGCCGCACTCTGCATTCTCGGGGTGCTGTGCGGCCTCGCCGCGATGCTCCTGCTTTCTCGCGTCCTCGGGCGCCCCGGACAGTTCTCGACCCTCCGGGAGACACCGCGCGCGCTGCGCTCAGATCCGGCTTCTCCCCTGCACCCCTGCGGGACCGCGGTCTCCCTGATCCGGCTGGGTCTCTCCCGAACCTGATCGTCGAAGGGCCGTCACCAGAACGGCGTCTTCCGCCGGTGTCGCGCGGCTCCAAGGCTTCCTGCCTCGAGGGGCCACGCCCCGACACCCGGATCGCGCCCGCTCCCACGCCCGCTCCCGCTCCCGCACCGAATCCCGCGACCCCCTCGTGACGACATCCGAGGCCACGCCCGCGCTCACCCCTTCGAAGGAGACCCCATGAAACGCACATCGAACGACGGCGAACCGCTCGCTCCAGACAGGCGAGGACGGTGAGCCGGCCGGTCGGCACCGCCTCTCGGCCGGTCCGCACGGCGATCGCTGCAGCCGCTCTCAGCGCCCTGATCGTGTTCATCGGTGCGGAGTCGGCAGCGGCCGGGGAGCAGCGCAGTGTCGTCGACACTCAAAGCCGCACAGCGACCACCGCTCCGACTCCCACCCCGACCTCCACTCCCACTCCCACCACCGGCACCACGCATGAACAGCAGAACGGCGAACAGCCGGTGGAGCGCACCGATCTCGGCTTCCTCGGCGTCGCCTTCCTCTTCGGGATCGGTTTCCTCCTCGCTGCAGGAGCGCTCGGCATTCTCGTCTCAGGGCGCGCGCGGCGTCGGCGCGACCGCGCGGACGCCGCTGCGAGGGAAGAGGGTTCCGATGTCGCGTGAGAACAGTCCCCGGTACGGGATCGCCTTCGTCGTCGCCGGCATCGTCGTGCTCATCGACCAGACGAGCAAGGCCGCCGCGATCGCAGGACTCAGCCGGACGGAGCGGATACCCCTGCTGGGGGATGCGCTGGGCCTGCAGCTCGCCTTCAACCCCGGCGCGATCCTGTCGCTCGGGTCAGGGGCGACGTGGGTGCTGACCGTGGTGGGCGTGGCTGCGGTGGCCGCGCTGTTCGTCGCCGCGACTCGCGCGCGCACGAGGGGACGGGCCTGGGGGTGGGGCTTCATCCTCGGAGGTGCCATCGGGAACGTGCTCGATCGTCTGCTCGCACCCCCCGGATTCGGTCGCGGTCACGTCACCGACTTCCTCGCCTACGGGAACTGGTTCATCGGGAACCTCGCCGATGTCGCGCTCGCGATCGGGGGTGTCGTCCTCGTCGTCGGGCTCTTGCTCGACCAGCGTGCGGCAGCGCGGACGACGCAGACCATCGACCGGCCGGACGGCTCGCGCGAGGACGCGGCCGGATGAACGACTGGATGCCCGATGCCCCGCCGACCTTCGCAGACTTCCTCACACCGATCGTCTTCAGTCCGGCCGCTGGGCCGTTCCCCCTCCTGCCCCTGGTCGCGGTAGTGCTGGCGGTCGCCTATCTGGCCGGGACCCTCCGGTTGTGGCGGCAGCACCGTCGGTGGCCCGTCTGGCGAACCGTCGTATTCCTCCTGGGGTGCATCGCGCTCGCCGCCACCACGGGCCTCGGGGTCGAGGTGTACGGCTATGCCCTGATGTCGGTGTTCATGTTCCAGCAGCTCACGCTCATGATCGCGATCCCTCCGCTGCTGGTCCTCGGCTCACCGGGCACGCTCCTCCTGCGGGTGACACCGCACCGCGGGCTGGGCGCCGTCGTGCTGCGTATCGCGCACGGAGGGCTCCGCAGCGGGATCGCCCGGTGGATCCTGAGCCCGTGGATCGCGCTGCCGATGTACCTGATCGCGTTCTACGGGCTGTACCTGGCCGGTCTCGCCGACCGTGTGCTCGCAGCACCCGGAGGCCACCTCGCTCTGGAGGTCGGGTTCCTCGTCATCGGGATCCTCTTCGCCATCCCGGTACTGAGCTCCGATCCCCTCCCGGTGCGGCTCGGGCACGGCGGTCGCGCCCTGGACGTCTTCGCCGAAGCGGCCCTGCACGCGTTCTTCGGCGTCTTCCTGATGATGGCGACCACCATGCTCGTCGACCACTTCGTCGCACCGACTCTGGCGCTAGGGATGAATCCGCTCGAAGACCAGCAGCTGGCCGGCGGGCTGGCATGGTCGTACGGCGAAGCCCCGACCCTGCTGATGCTCGTCTACGTGATGCACCGGTGGTTCCGCGACGACACGGCACGCGCCGCCGCGGCCGATCGCTATGCCGATGCGCACGGCACCACTGAGCTCGACGCCTACAACGCCTATCTGGAGGGCCTCCGTGACGACCGCCGCTGAGCCGGTGCGGTGCCCGTCGGGCAGGATGGACGGATGAGCATTCCCTCCGCTTACCTCGACGTGCCGATGAAGGTTCGCGAGCTCGCGCGCGGTGCCGCGCTCGAGCCGGTCTGGCTCAACGGGATCGGCGGGCTGACCTTCCGCACCGACGACGGGCGGTACATCAAGTGGGGTCCGCTCGACGACGAGGCGAACATGCGCGACGAAGCCGAGCGCATGAGGTGGGCACGAACGTGGATCCCCGTACCGGAGGTGATCGAGCAGGGCCAGGACGACACACACGAGTGGCTCGTCACGGTCGCGATCGATGCCCGCAGCGCCGTCGACCCCCGCTGGGCCGACCAGCCGGAGACCGCGGTGCGAGCGGTCGGGGTCGGCCTGCGGATGCTGCACGATGCCCTGCCGGTGGCCGAGTGCCCCTGGGAGTGGAGCACGCAGTGGCGGATCGCCAACGCCGCCGATCGCGGCACGGTCGTGCCAGAGGATCTGCTCCAGGAACCGTCGATCGACCGGTTGGTGGTGTGCCACGGCGACGCCTGCATGCCGAACACGCTTCTCGACGCGGAAGGCCGGCCGGCCGCCTTCGTGGATCTCGCCGCTCTCGGTGTCGCCGACCGCTGGGCCGACATCGCCGTGGCCTCGATGAGCACGATGTGGAACTTCGGCGAAGGCTGGGAGGACACACTGATCGAGGCCTACGGCGTCGACCCCGATCACGAGCGCCTCGAGTACTACCGTCGACTCTGGAACGAGACGTGAGTATCGTGCCCGATGATCGGCCGCGTGTGCTCGGTCCGGTCGTCGACGACATGACCCGGTGCGTGCACTATCAAGGCCCGACCGACATCATCGCGATCCGCTTCGCCTGCTGCGGCGAGTACTACCCGTGCCACCGCTGCCACGAGGAGACCGTGAAGCATGCGACGCAGCAATGGGCGGCCCATGAGCGCGACAGACGGGCGATCCTCTGCGGTGCGTGCGGGCATGAGCTCACGATCGCCGAGTACTTCGCGGCGACGGCATGTCCACGATGTTCGGCGCTGTTCAACGAGCGGTGCGCACTGCACCGTGAGCACTACTTCCAGCTCGACCGGAGCTAGCTCCAGACGAAACGGAACGTCCCGACGAGCACGGCGGCGGCGAGCGCGAGTGCCATGATCGCGATTCCGCCGATCACCGCCACCGCATCACGCGGGTGCAACCGGGAGGGACGCGACCAGGTGCGCGGAATGCCGGAGCCGAAGCCCCTGGCCTCCATCGCGAGCGCCAGCTTCGAGCCGCGCCGCACCGCGAACACGAGCAGCACGAACGCCATCGAGAAGAACCGTCGCAGCACACCCCGGTCGCCCACGCCGCGCGCGCGACGGGCCAGGCTCATGGTGCGCCAGTCATCGAGGAAGAGCCCCAGCATGCGCGTTCCCGCGAGGATGCCGAGCACGAAGCGGCTCGGGAGCTTGGCCACCTGCGCCAACGCGTCGGCGAGCTCGGTCGGGTCGGTGCCGCCGAACAGCAGGATCGTGGGGAGTCCGAGCGCGATCACTCGCAGACTCACCGCGATCGCGAGCGTGATGGAGTCGTCGCTGATCGTCGCGAAGCCGAACGTCCAGTAGATGCGCCCTGCCGGTTCCGCATACAGCAGCATGCTCACACCGGCGATCGGGGCGAAGATCACGACCGGCAGCAGGCGCTTCAGCACCGTCGACAGACGCAGCCCCGTCAACGGTAGGCAGAGCAGCTGCAGGACGATCGCTGCCAGCGCGCTCGTGATGTCGATGGAGGCGAACAGCGGCACGGACAGCAGCAGGGCGAGCAGCAGCTTCGTCACCGGGTTCACACCGTCGAGCCAGACCGGGCGCACGGTCTCGGTCGCCGTCACGACGACGACCCCAACTCGATGCGATGACCGCCCAGGTGTCGGATCACCGCGTCGTCGTGCGTGACCGCGATGATCGACCGGCCACGCGCGATCTCCTCCTGCAGCAGGGCGACGAGCGAGATCCACCCGCGGCGGTCCTGTCCGAACGTCGGCTCGTCGAGCACGATGACCTCCGGCGCCCCGGCCAGCACGGTGGCGACCGACAGCCGCCGCTTCTGCCCTCCGGAGAGCGTGAACGGGTTGGCGAGGGCGAGCGGGGCGAGGCCCAGGCGTTCGAGAAGACCGTCAACGACCGTATCCGTCTTCGCCTGATCCCAGCCGAGCGCCCGTGGCCCGACCGCGAGCTCATCGCGAAGGGTCTGGGCCAGGAACTGGTGCTCCGGCTCCTGGAACACCATCCCGATGCGGGTGAGCAGCTCGCGCGAGGTCCAGCGGATGGGGCGCGTGCCCTTGCGCCCCGCCAGCTCCGGTGCCGACCGCACCTCTCCCGCCTGCTCCGGGATGAGCCCGGCGAGCGTGAGGGCGAGCGTCGACTTGCCGGCGCCGTTCGGCCCGGTGATCACCGTCGCGTTCGCCCGCGGCACGCGCAGGTCGAGCCCGCGCTGCACCGGCGCTCCATGCTCCCGTCCGATCGTCAGGTCGGACGCGGTGAGCGCGTCCGGTGCCGACACCTGCTCCAGCACGGGCAGGTCGATCCCCCGGTCGGGCACCCACACCCCGGCGTCCGCCAGCACGTCGCCGTATGCCGCGAACACCTGGGCCGGTTCCCCGTCGGCGAGCAGTCCGCCGTCGGCCGCGAGCACGATCACGCGCGTCATCAGATCGACCCAGATCGGTGTGCGGTGCTCGACGACGATCAGCGTCGCACCGGTGGAGGCGACGGCATGTTCGACGCTCGCCCGCACCTCGCGCACACCCTCGGGGTCGAGGTTCGCCGTCGGCTCGTCGAGCAGCAGCAGCCCTGGGCGCATCGCGAGCACACCGGCGAGCACCAGTCGCTGCTTCTGTCCGCCCGACAGGGCCTTCGTGGGGCGTTGCAGCGGCACATCGAGCCCGACGGCATCCAGCGCCTCCGCGACGCGACCGGGGATCTCGGATGCGGGCACACCGAGGTTCTCGCACCCGAACGCCACGTCGTCGCCGACCTTCGACAGCACGATCCCCGCATCGGGGTCCTGCAGGACGAGGCCCACCTGACCGTGCCGGGATTCGGGGGCGGCACCGTCGATGTGCAGCGACCCGGTTCGCACCCCTTCGTCGTCGCCGCCGAGGACCCCGGCCAGGCCCGCGAGCAGCGTCGACTTCCCGGCACCGGAGGCGCCGAGCAGCAGCACCCGCTCACCCGGTTCGATCGTGAACGAGACGTCCTCGACGGCGGGGAGCTTCCGACCGGCGTACCGCCAGCCCCAGCCCGCAGCCTGCACGCGGGCCGGGGCGGCGATGGTCACGGTCAGACCTCGCGCACGTGCTCTCGCCCGACGGCGAAGCGGTTCAGTGCACCGGTGACCGCCAACGCGCGCACCAGCAGCCAACCGACGACACCCGCCAGGATCGCCCCGGAGACGACAACGCTGACCAGGTAGATCGTGTTGAACTCGACGGACTTCAGGATGTTGGGCGAGCTGCCGTAGAACAGCTCGAACACCCAGGCAGCCACCGCTGCACCGACACCGGCGAGCGCGGCGACCGCGATCCCGAAGCGCCGGTAGAAGAACAGGGCGAAGATGATCTCCGCGCCGAGTCCCTGCACGATGCCGGACAGCACGGTCGAGACGCCCCACACGTTGCCGATCAGCATCGACACGATCGCTGCGACGAGCTCGACGACCAGCGCCGCACCGGGCTTGCGGATGACGAGGCCGCCGACGACGCCGCCCAGCAGCCAGATGCCGACGGCGATACCGCCCAGTCCCGGCGTCAGAGCATCGGCCGCACCGAACCAGGCGTAGCCGATCGTGTTCCATCCCCAGAACACGAGGCCGATCGCGACGCCGAGGACGGCGGCAACGACGATGTCGACGACGCGCCAGCGCCAGATCGATGTGCGGTGCGGATCCTGTGCGGCGGCGGATGCCTGCTGCGTGGATGCGGACGTGGGCGTACTCATCTGAACTCCTCCCTGCGCTGGCATGACCCAGATCAGGTTCGACGGTCGAAGCGCGATTCGCTCCCTCTCAGCCCGGCTCGCCGGACTCCCGTGGTTGTGCTGACGATCTTACCGTCGGCGACACCCCCGTGGCGACAGGGCCCGGCGCCGCGGAACACGCGCGGGATTGGGTACCGTAAACGAGTGACCGCATCAGATCCCGCCGACGAGGCGACGGGCGTCGTCGGCGACGACGGCCCTGCCCCCGCCGACACCGCCGACACCGCGACAGGCGGATCGGTGCTGACGGCCGAGCAGACGTCGCCTGGAGCGGATGCTCCGGGGACGGTCGTAGACCCGGAGCCCGTCGTAGACCCGGAGCCCGTCGTTCCACCGGAGGCCGTGAGCGCCCCGGAACCGGCCACCCCCGCGCTGACGAAGCCGCCGTTCATCCCTCGCGACCGCACGGTCCCGGATCCTTCCGGCGAACTCACCGCGTCGGAGACAGCCGCGCCCCAGTGGGCCGACGACACCACGACGGCCACCGCTCTCACCTGGGTGGACGCCGCGACCGTCGCCGAGCACACCGCCACGGCCACTCTCGACGACACCTCGGAGGCCGAGCGATCGAGCGGTCTGCTGCGCGGTGCGCGTCTTCGCCCCGCCATCGCCCGCCCGGGTGTCCTGGTCCCGCTGGCCACGCTCGCCGGTCTCGTCGCCGTCTACGCCGGCACCACACTGCTCTGGCCCCTCCACGAGGTGCCGCCGACGGTGCAGTCGGTCGAGTTCGCGACGACTCCCGCCGCTGCCGCCGCCGTGACCTGGCCGACCGAGGGTGCGGGTGCCGTCGGCATCGCGGGCATGACGACGGCGGCTTCGGTGCCCGACGCCGTGAGCATCGCGAGCATCACCAAGGTCGTCAGCAGTCTGATGGTGCTCGACCGCATGCCGCTCGCTGTCGGGGAGCAAGGACCCGAGTTCTCGTTCACCCGCGCCGACAGCGTGAAGTACTGGGACTACCGGCGCAGTGACCAATCCGCCCTCGACGTGCCCATCGGCGGAGTGCTCACGGAGTACCAGCTGTTGCAGGGGACGCTCATGGGTTCCGCGAACAACTACATCGATCGGCTCGCGACCGAGATCTGGGGCTCCGAGCGCGAGTTCGCGAGGGCTGCAGAGGTGTGGTTGCGCGAACGTGGCCTGACCGGAATCACCGTGGTGACCCCCTCCGGCTTCGACGAGCGCAACGTGGCCACGCCCGAGGCCCTGGTGGCGCTCGGCGAGCGTGCGATGCAGAACCCGGTCTTCGCCGAGATCGTCGGCACCAAGTCCGTCGACCTCCCGGGTGCGGGCACCGTCGTGAACACGAACGGCATGCTCGACGATCCCGGTGTCGTCGGCATCAAGACCGGCACCCTGGTCGGCTGGAACCTTCTCACCGCGAAGGACCTCGTGATCGGTGACACCACGGTGCACCTGTTCGCCGCGGCGCTGAATCAAGCCGGAGACGACGAGCGACTCGCTCTCACGCGTTCCCTGTTCGCCGAGGCGGAATCCGCACTGGAGGCGCAGGCGCCGGCCGTCGCGAAGGACACCGTGGTCGGCAGCGTCACGACTCCGTGGGGCGAGCAGGTCGACGTCATCACCGAATCCGACGCCGATGTGGTGCTCTGGAACAGCGCGACCGCGACCGCCGCGACCGCCTTCGACCTCGGCGAAGAACGCGAACAGGGTGACACGGTGGGCACGCTGACCACGGCAGGACCGGTCAACACCACGACGACTCCGCTGGTGCTGGCCGCGGATGTCGAGGGGCCGAGTCCCTGGTGGCGTCTGACCCACCCGCTCGAGCTGCTCGGGATCAGAGCCGACCAGCCCTGACGCACTCCCCGGCGATCGCCTACGACGACGCCCCACCCCGCGTGAGCGGCGGTGGGGCGTCGTGCGTTGATGCCGTAGGTCAGGAGCGGTGATCGGAGCCGTCAGCGCCGTCTTCCAGCAGGGCCTGCGCCGCGGCCGTCTCGGCTGCCGGCACCTGTGCGCCGACGGACGCGCCGGCCACAGCGGCTGCAGCCTCCGCGCGCGCAGCATCGGTGTCGCCCGCTTCGCCGGTGACGACGACCGGCGTCGTTCCCGTGAGCGCGTCTTCGGCGTCGATGTCGGTCGCGGCCTGCTCGAACTGCGACTGGTACAGACGCCAATAGGCGCCCTGCGCGGCGATGAGCTCGTCGTGCGTACCCTTCTCCACGATGTCGCCGTGCTCCATCACCAGGATGAGGTCGGCATCGCGGATGGTCGACAGTCGGTGCGCGATCACGAACGACGTGCGCCCCTCTCGGAGCGCGGCCATCGCGTGCTGCAGCAGCAGTTCGGTGCGGGTGTCGACCGCCGACGTGGCCTCATCGAGGATGAGGATCGACGGCTGTGCGACGAACGCCCGCGCGATGGTGATGAGCTGACGCTCACCGGCCGACACGTTCGCTGCATCCTCGTCGAGCACCGTGTCGTATCCCTCGGGGAGGGCGTGCACGAAGCGGTCGACGTAGGTGGCCCTGGCTGCGGCGAGGACCTCTTCATCGGTCGCGGTCGAGCGACCGTAGCGGATGTTCTCGCGGATGCTGCCGGCGAACAGCCACGGGTCCTGGAGCACCATGCCGGTGCGCGAACGCAGCTCGTCGCGGGTCACCTCGGCGATGTCCTGCCCGTCGAGCATGATCCGTCCACCGCTGAGCTCGTAGAAGCGCATGATCAGGTTGACCAGCGTCGTCTTGCCCGCACCGGTCGGACCGACGATCGCGACGGTCTGACCCGGCTCCACCCGGAACGACAGATCACGGATGAGCGGACGATCCGGCGTGTACGAGAACGCGACGTTCTCGAACTCGATGACGCCCTTGCCCTCCACGAGCTCGGGAGCATCGGCGTCGTCGGCCTCCTGCTCCTCGGCGTCGAGCAGTTCGAACACACGCTCGGCGGAGGCGGTGCCGGACTGCACGACAGCGGCCATTCCGCCCAGCTCGGACAGCGGCTGCGTGAACTGCTGCGAGTACTGGATGAACGCCTGCACGTCACCGAGGCGGAGCTGACCGTTGGCGACCATCAGACCACCGAGCACCGCGATGCCCACGTAGCTGAGGTTCCCGACGAACATCATCGCCGGCATGATGATGCCGGAGAGGAACTGCGCCTTGAAGCTCGCCTGGAACAGCTCTTCGTTCTCGTCCTGGAACTTGTCCAGTGCGTCCTTCTCGCGACCGAAGACCTTCACCAGCGCGTGGCCAGAGAACGCCTCCTCGACACGGGCGTTGAGCCGGCCGACCTTGCGCCACTGCGTGCCGAAGGCCTTCTGCGACCGCGGTCCGATGATGCCGAAGATCACGCCCATGAGAGGCAGCGTGATGAGGGCCACGAGGGCGAGCTGCCATGAGATCGAGAACATCATCACGAGCACGCCGATCACGGTGAGCACCGAGGTGAGTGCGCCCGAGAGCGACTGCTGCATCGTCTGCGTGATGTTGTCGATGTCGTTCGTGACGCGCGAGATCAGCTCGCCGCGCTGCACCTTGTCGAAGTACGCCAGGGGCAGGCGGTTGATCTTCGCCTCGACCGATTCGCGCAGTCGCCACATGGTGCGCACCATGATCACGTTGATGACGTAACCCTGGATCCAGGTGAGGAAGGCGGCGGCCACGTAGATGCCGAGCACGGCGGCGATGACGAGCCGCAGCGCGTCGAAGTCGATGCCCTGGCCGACCGTGAAGTCTCCCAGCGCGCCGACCTGGTTCGCGAAGTCGTCCTGTCCGCCTGCCCGCAGCGCGTCGACCACCACGTCCTGCGACGTGCCGGCGGGGAAGCCGGGGAAGCCGTCGGTGGGCTGACCGAGCTGGATGGAGATGAAGCCCTTGTAGACGAGGTTGGTCGCCTCGGCGAGCACCTTGGGCGCTGCGACAGTCAGGACCACGCCGATCGCGCCGAGGATCGACACGAAGACGAACCAGATGGCCGAGGGCTTCAGCAGCCCGATCATGCGCGCGAAGCTGGGGCCGAAGTTGTCGGCCTTGCCCGGTGCGACGCTGTCCCAGTCGCCGGAGTTCTGACGCGCCTGCTCGGCGAGCTCGGCCTCGTACTTCTCCTCGGCGGTCAGCTCGACCTCGGCGACGGACGAAGCCGCCTTGCCGCGGCCCCGCTTGGCCTTGCGCTGGTCGTCGTTCTGCGCGCTCATGCGTCCACCCCCAGCTGCGATTCGACGATCTCTCGGTAGGTGTCGCTCGTCTCGAGCAGCTCCTCGTGCGTGCCGACGCCCACCATGGTGCCGCCGTCGAGCACGACGATGCGGTCGGCGTCCGTGATGGTGGAGATGCGCTGGGCGACCACGATCTTCGTGACGTGCGGGAGTTCCCGCCACAGCGCTTGGCGGAGCCGCGCGTCTGTCGTCAGGTCGAGGGCGGAGAACGAGTCGTCGAAGACGAGGATCTTCGGCTGGTGCACGATCGCGCGGGCGATCGCGAGCCGCTGACGCTGACCGCCGGAGACATTCGTGCCGCCCTGGGCGATGCGGGAGTCGAGACCGTCCGGCATCTCCTCCACGAAGTCACGACCCTGTGCGATGTCGAGCGCGTGCCACAGCTCTTCGTCGGTGGCCTCTTCACGGCCGTAGCGCAGGTTGGACGCGACGGTGCCGGTGAAGAGGAACGGACGCTGCGGCACCAGGCCGATGCTGTCCCAGAGCGACTCGACGTCGGCCTCGCGCACATCGGTGCCCCCGACGTGCACGGATCCGCCCGAGACGTCGAAGAGACGAGGGATGAGGGAGATCAGCGTCGTCTTTCCCGAACCGGTCGAGCCGACGATCGCGACCGTCTCGCCCGGCTGCGCGGCGAAGCTGATCCCGGTGAGAACCGGCGAGTCGGCTCCGGGGTAGGTGAACTCGACGTCGTCGAGCGCCACGGATCCGGGGACCGGGAACTCGGTGACGCCGTTCTCCGGACGCACGAGGGTGGACTCGGAGTCGAGCACCTCGCCGATGCGCTCGGCCGAGACTGCGGCGCGCGGGATCATCATCGCCATGAAGCTCGCCATGATGACGCCGCCCATGATCTGACCGATGTACTGCATGAAGGCGAACAGCGTGCCGACCTGCACCGTGCCGTTGTTCACCTCGATGCCGCCGAACCAGATGACCGAGACGACCGTGACGTTGAGGATGAGCATGAACAGCGGGAACAGCAGCACGAAGAGCGAGCCGACCTTGCGGCCCACGACCATGATGTCGGTGTTCGCCCCGCGGAAGCGCTCCTCCTCGATGCGCTCGCGCACGAAGGCACGCACCACGCGGACGCCCGTGAGCTGCTCGCGCATGATGCGGTTGACGTTGTCGAGCTTGCCCTGGTAACTGCGGAACAGCGGCACCATGCGGCCGATGACGAGGGCAGCCAGGATGAGCAGCAGCGGCACCGAGACGGCGATCAGCCAGCTGAGTCCGACGTTGGTCTGGACCGCGAAGAAGATGCCGCCGATCGCGAGCAGCGGTGCCGTGACGAGCATGGTCGCGCCCATCATGGCCAGCATCTGCACCTGCTGCACATCGTTCGTGTTGCGGGTGATGAGCGAACCGGCACCGAACTGCGACACCTCACGCTCGGAGAAGCCGCTGACCTTGCCGAAGACGTCGGCGCGGATGTCGCGCCCGGCACCCATCGCTGCACGCGCGGCGAAGTAGGTCGCGGTGACCGAGGCGATGATCTGCCCCAGCGAGACCGCGAGCATGAACAGACCGGTGCTCCAGATGTAGCCGGTGTCGCCCCGGGCGACGCCCTTGTCGATGATGTCGGCGTTCAGGCGCGGGAGGTAGAGGGTGGCTGCCACGCTCGCGAGCTGGAACACCAGCACGGCGAGCAACAGCCATCGGTATCGGGAGAGATAACGGAGGAGGATTTTTCCCAGCACAGGCGGACTTTCTAGGAAGGATGAAACGGCGGATTTCTCGGCAGACGGATGCCGACCGACAATCGGCCACAAGACAGAGTGCCACGATCCGCGGACATTCGTATCCCCCTCATGGTGGACCTTCGCTCACAGCGAACCGCTTCCCGCCCCGATCTGCGGTTTCTGCACGCGGGCGAACAAGTGCGGCTGATTGCAGCGCACTGCGGAACCGCGACCCGCCCTGACCCCGAGGGCCCTTTCTGACCCCGAGGGCTCAGAACAACGTGGGCTGCGGGACGTAGTCGCGCGCGGGGGCGCCGGCGTCGGGCGCGAGCTCGGCGAGCGTGGGCGGGTTCCACTTCGGATCGCGGTCCTTGTCGACGATCTGCGCTCTGATGCCCTCGACGAGGTCGGGATGCTCGTTCACGAACCACATCACGCGACGGTACTCGCCCTCCAGCGCCGCGCGGAGCCCCGGCAGGTCGCGCGCCTCGCGGACGGCGTCGAGCGTCACGGTGAGCCCGGTGGGCGCGAGGTCTTCGAGCAGGTCAGCGGTCGCCGCCGCCTCCGTCGTCCCCTGAGCCTTCAATCGTTCGACGATCTCGCTCACGGTGGGGGCGGAGAAGGCCTCATCGATCCACGCGCGCGCGTGCGGGAGCTGCGAGGGCTCCGGGGTCTCGTCGAACAGCAGCACGATCTCGCTGGGACCGGTCGGGTCGGCACGGAAGGCGAGGGCCTCGCGCAATGCGTCCAGACGGTCGGATGGCACGAAGTGATCCGCGAAGCCGAGGTAGACGGCATCAGCGCCGCTCATGGTGGATCCGGTGAGACCGAAGTACTCGCCCAGGCGCCCAGGAGCGCGGCCGAGCAGCCAGGTTCCCCCGACGTCGGGAGTGAATCCGATACGGGTCTCCGGCATGGCGAGCTTGGAGCGTTCCGTGACGATGCGGATCGCGGCGTGGCCGGCCAGCCCGATGCCACCACCCATCGTGATGCCGTCGGCCAATGCCACCACGGGCTTGGGATACTCGGCGATCATGGCGTTCAAGGCGTACTCCGCACGGAAGAACTCCGCCGTCTGGTCAGCCTGACCCGCGACGATCTGCCCATGCAGAGCGCGCACGTCTCCTCCCGCGCACATGCCGCGCTCGCCTGCCCCGTCGAGCAGCACGATCTGCACGTCGGTGTCGTCACGCCAGGCGTTCAGGACCGCGGTGAGGCTCTCGATCATGTCGACGTCGAGCGCGTTGATCGCCTCCGGACGGTTGAGGGTGAGTCGTCCGAGCGCGCCTTCGGTGCGGACGAGGATGCGGTCTGCAGCGTGGGATTCGGTCACGCTCGCCAGGCTACCCCTTCCGGGAAGGGCTGTATTCCGCGCGAAATGCGGGATCCGACAGGCTTTTCCGGCAGGATAGGGAGGAACTGTTCAAATGCGACGAGAGGTCACGGATGCCTGAAGGACAGGTGCTCGAGTTCACGCACGTGACGAAGCGCTTCAATGAGGTGACCGCCGTCTCGGACTTCTCCGCGCGCGTGGAGCCCGGTGCCGTGACCGCCTTCCTCGGCCCGAACGGTGCCGGCAAGACCACCACGCTGCGGATCCTCCTCGGCCAGGTGCGCGCCACCTCAGGCACGGCGACCATCGGCGGTACGGCCTACGCCGAGCTGCGGCAGCCGTTGCGCACCATCGGATCCGTGCTCGAGGAGACGGTCTACCGCCCTCGACGCACCGCCGAGCGTCAGCTGACCATCGCTGCCAAGGCGAACGGCATCCCCCTGGCCCGCGTCGGCGAAGTGCTCTCCCTGGTCGGCCTCGAGGGTGAAGGCGGCTCCCGCATCGGGGGCTTCTCCCTCGGCATGCGTCAGCGGCTCAGCGTCGCCCACGCCCTGCTGGGCGATCCCGGCGCGCTCGTGTTCGACGAACCGGCCAACGGGCTCGACCCCGAGGGGATCCGCTGGATGCGACTCCTGATGCGTCGCCTCGCGGACGAAGGGCGCACGGTCCTCGTGTCGTCGCACGTCCTCAGCGAAGTCGAGCAGGTCGCCGACAACGTGCTCGTGCTCTCGAAGGGCACGCTCGTGCTCTCCAGCGGGATCGAGACGCTCGCCGACCCCAAGGGCGGATCCGTCATCGTGGACGCCGCGGACCGCAGCGCGCTGACGACCGCACTGCAGGAGGCCGGCTTCGACATCGAGGTGCTGCGTTCGGGCCTCACGGTGCGCGGCGGAGACGCCGGCACGGTGGGAGCGGTCGCCGCCGACGCGGGCATCGCCCTGAGCACCCTCGTCCAGCGAGGGCCGACACTCGAAGACGTCTTCATCGACCTGATGCGCGGTGGCCGGTTCGCCCCGAGCGTCTCGGCGACGCCACCGCAGCTCGCTGCGACGGCCCCCGAAGACACCGCAGCGGAGGTCACCGCGGCGGAGGACATCGCTTCCGAAGACATCGCTTCCGAAGACATCGCTTCCGAAGACACCGCTTCCGAAGACACCGCAGCGGAGGCCACCGCGGCGGAGACCTCCGTGGCCGGGCCGGCTCCGGCCGACTCCGTGGTCGCGATCCCGGTGGCGGCCGCTGCCGCCTGGGCGGCTGAGGCCGCAGCCGCCCCTGCGGGCGAGGCCCCTGTCGACGACCTCGCCGCATCCGTGGACACGGGCGACCGCTCCGAGCACACGTCGGACGAATCGGACGTGCCTTCGTCCGACGCCTCGGCTTCGACGGACGAAGCTCCTGCCGCCGAACTCGACGCGGAGCATGCGCAGGCCGAGCAGGCACCCTTCGAGGAGTCTCCGGAACGATCGTTCGATGAGATCCTGTTCGGCTCCGCCGCACCGGCCGATGCAGCAGGCGATCAGGCAGCGGATCCAGCGAGCGGAGACGAGCACCACAGCGGTGTCGAGGTCTTCGCCGATCTTCACGACGCACCCGAATCGACGCACACCGACGAGTCCGACGACCAGCTCGGCGCAGGCCCAACGGAGGACAACACTCTCGCGTCCACCTCTGACGAATCCGACTCCGACTCCGACTCCGACTCCGACTCCTCCTACGATGTCGCTGCTGTCACCGCCGACGACGAGGATCCGCGCTCCGCGGCGGTGAGCTCCATGCTCGCGGCGGCTGCGCGCGCCTACTACGAGGACGAACCCAGGGATTACCCGCTGAGCGCCGAGAACCAGACGGCCGAGGAGCAGCACGGCGAGGGCGGCGTCTCCGACGAGGGCGCGCACTGGACCGTCGCATCCACCGGTGTCATCGACACGGTGCCGCTGGCCGCATCGACGGATTCCGGAGAGGAGGGCGACACCGCCGCATCCGAAGCCGAGGAGCCGGGCGCTGAGGAGTCCCCCACGGTGGAGGCCCCCACGGAGGAGTCCCCAACCGAGGAGTCGCCCACCGAGGAGTCCCTGCCCGACGGGTTCGGCGCTGACGAACACGGCACCGAGCAGTCCGGAACCGCCGACGCCGATGCCGGCGAGCAGAGCGAGCCTGACGACGGGCACCGTCACGACGAACACCGTCACGACGAACACCGTCACGACGAACACCGTCACGACGAGCACGGTCACGACGAACACGGTCGCAACTGAGCGACTCGGCTGACGACGAACGTCCTCCGGCCTCTCGGCCCGGAGGGCGTTCCGCATTCAGAGGCGGGTCGACCGTGGATTCATAAGCCTGAGCCGCCTCGCGTCAGGCAGGCCGAGGACGGATGACCGGACGACGGCGTCCCTTCGAGACCGGCACAGGCGCGGTCGCCACGATCTCCTCGACGTTGGCGGGCTCATCCGACACGTCGAGTCGCAGAGCCTGCGTGAGCGCGAGCCCGTGGCTCGTGGTGAGGATCAGGCGGCGGTACTGCTCGTCGCCCTCGAGATCGATCACGACGCTCGGACGACGGCGACGGATCAGCACGAAGTCGAGGCTGCCCGCGGCCTTCCAGCTGCCGGCAGCGAGGACGCCGGGGATGTGCGTGCCGGGGTTCGGCACGCCACGGAGCCAGGTCCAGGCATCTTCGGTCAGCTGCACCTTGGCGATGGTGTCGCGCGCGATCCGGAGGTTGTCACGGTGGAAGGTGGCGGCACGTTCGATCGGCGAGAGCACGACCTCCAGTTGCGTCTGGTCCAGCAGCAACGTCACCATGTCCCCCAGTCTGCCAGCGTGGCCCTGCCAGTTGTCTGGAAGTTGCTCACAGGAACGCAACGATCCCTTGTCGATCAGCACCAGTCATCCACATCCCCTTCCGCTATTCGAACATATGTACTATACTCGACTCATGGCTCCCTCCACAAACGACGTCGATCAGCGCGAGACGCTGCTCGACGCGTGGGTGGAGAAGCGCCGACGCATCGCGATACTCGAGGCAGAAGCGTCTGCGCTGCTCGCCGATCGTCTGCGGCTGCAGGAAGAAGATGTCCACGAGCAGCCGCAGCACCGCGAGGCGATCCACCGCTCGATGATCGCCGAGTACTCGGCGGCCGGTCGCGTGTCGAAGGGCAGCATCGAGTACGCCTTCACAGACGCCCTCTTCCTCGAGGCCGAGCACCCGGTCGTCAGAGACGCGTTCCGACGCGGCGCGATCAGTGCGGCACACGTTCGAGAGATCGTGCGCGAGGGCGCCATCGTGCGGCAGGCCGTTCGCGATGGTCGAGCCGCCACCGAGGCGCTCACCCTGTACGACACTGCCGCACTCGTCGTCGCGGAGCAGGATTCTCCCGCACGCACCCGCGCGATGGTGCGCCGCGTCGCGTCGTCCCTCGCCTGCGAGACCGTGGTCGAGCGCCATCGGCGGGCATACGGGGAGCGGTCAGTCACGCTGCGGTCGCTCGACGACGGCCTCGCGCTGCTGCAGGTCGTGCTGCCGGAGCATCTCGCCCACGCGATCCTCGACCGACTGACCCGGCTCGCACAGCACGTCATCGCCACGCGAGGCGACCATCCCTCTTCGGGCGATGACACACCGGCGCTGTCCTCGGACGACCTCGACTCAGGCGCCGATCGGGTCTTTCTGCAGGAGCTGCGAGCCGACGACTCCCGTCGCGAAGACCCTGTGCTCAACAGCCACCCGTACGACAGCGAGCCCCCCTGCGGACCGGACACCGGCGACGCACGCGTCGACGCCCACGTCATCTTCGGCGACGGAGACACCTTCACGACGGATCCGTCACTCGGTGTCCCATCCGCCCCGACCGATGAGCGAGGCATCGATGCGGTCCGCACCGACCTGCTCAGCGACCTGCTCCTGACCACGGATCCCTCTGCCGCGGCGGGCACAGGTCTGGAGGGCATCCACGCCCGCATCCAGGTCACGATCGCTGCCGAGACGCTGGCCGGAATCGACGAACGGCCTGCCGAGCTCGACGGCATCGGTGCACTGCACCCCGACATCGCCCGCGACCTCGCCGGACGCAACGGCGGCTGGTCCCGCCTCTTCCTCGACCGCGCCGGCATCGTGACGGCCACAGCCGCCTACGCCCCGACGGCGGCGATGCGGCGGCACCTCCAGGCCAGAGACCAGCACTGTCGATTCCCCGGGTGCCGCACACCCGTCCACCGGTGTCAGATCGACCACAATCACGACCATGCGAAGGGCGGAGCGACGTCGATCGACAACCTGAGCCACTTCTGCGTCGGGCACCACGCGCTGAAGCATCCCGACATCGCCGAGAAGCACCGATGGCGCGCGAGACAGACCCCCGGCGGCGACATCGAGTGGACCAGCCCGCTCGGCCGGTGCTACACCGACGCATCACCGCGCCGCGTCATGTTCGTCTGACCGCGGTCCCGAACGAGCCCTCGCGGACGCGCGGTCACGGACGCGCGGTCCTGGACGCGCCCTCACGAACGCACAGTCACCAACGCGCGGTTATGGACGAGCAGCTGCGGCCGCAGCGGCTGCGGCAGGAAGAGCAGCTTCGATCTGCTGCAGCTCGTCCTCACCGTGGGCCGCGGTCAGGAACCACGCCTCGAAGACGCTCGGGGGAAGCGCCACCCCCTGCTCACGCAGCGAGTGGAAGAACGGCGCGTAGCGGAACGACTCCTGAGCCTGAGCTTCGGCGTAGTCCCTCGGCGCCGACGCCCGGAACGAGGCGTTGAACAGGTTGCCCGCGGTGGCCACCGCGTGCGTCACGCCGGCGTCCGTGAGGGCCGCGTCGAGGGCGGTAGAGACTCGAAGAGATGCGGCGTCCACCGTCGCGTAGACCTCCGGTGTCGCGAGCCGCAGCGTCGCGAGACCCGCTGCTACCGAGAGCGGATTCCCCGAGAGAGTGCCCGCCTGGTAGACCGGCCCGAGGGGAGCGAGCAGATCCATGACATCGGCTCGACCACCGAGCGCGGCCAGGGGCATGCCTCCACCGACAACCTTGCCGAACGTGAAGATGTCCGGCAGGTAGTCCTCGCCCGCAGCGGCCTGCAGACCCCAGAACCCTGCCGGGTGCACCCGGAATCCGGTGAGCACCTCATCGAGGATCATCAACGCTCCGTGGGCGTGGGCGGTCTCCGCGATCAGACGGTTGAAACCGGGCAGCGGGGCCACGACGCCCATGTTCGCGGCCGAGGCTTCGACGATGACCGCGGCGATGCGCTGGCGATGCTCCGCGAACACCGCAGCCAGCGCCTCGGGATCGTTGTACCCGATCACGAGCGTCTGCGCCGCGATCGGTGCCGGGACACCTGCCGACCCCGGAAGCGCGAGCGTCGCGACGCCGGAACCTGCTTCGGCGAGAAGGCCATCCGAATGCCCGTGATAGTGACCGGCGAACTTCACCAACAGGTCGCGACCCGTGGCGCCCCGCGCAAGGCGGATGGCCGTCATGGTCGCCTCAGTACCCGTGGAGACCAGACGCACGCGCTCGACAGGACGGATCTCGCCGAACCGCACACGGTCGGCGATCAACGCGGCGAGCTCGACCTCGCCCTCCGTCGGAGCGCCGAACGACAGGCCACGGGCTGCGGCCTCCTGCACCGCGGCGACGATCTCCGGGTGCGCGTGCCCCAGCAGCGCAGGGCCCCACGACGCGACGAGGTCGACATACTCGCGGCCGGCGGCATCCGTGACCTTCGCCCCCTTCGCCGAAGCGAGGAACCGCGGCGTCCCGCCCACCGAACCGTAAGCACGCACCGGGGAGTTGACCCCACCGGGGATGACCGCGCGGGCAGCGGAGAACAGGTCGTCATTACGGTCGTTCATGAAAGGAGTGCTCCTCGGTGAATCAGTCGCGCAGCCAGCCGGCCGCTTCGGTGGCCCAGTAGGTGAGCACCGCATCCGCACCGGCGCGGCGGATGGAGAGAAGGGACTCGAGAACGGCTGCTCGACGATCGATCCACCCGTTCGCACCGGCGGCCTCGATCATCGCGTACTCGCCGGAGACCTGATATGCCCACACCGGAATGCTCACGGTGTGGCGCACCTCGCGGAGCACGTCGAGGAAGGCCATCGCCGGCTTCACCATGACGATGTCCGCACCCTCGGCCTCGTCCACCACTGCCTCGCGCACGCCCTCGCGACGGTTTCCCGGATCGAGCTGGTACGTGCGGCGGTCGCCCTTCAGCTGAGAGTCCACTGCCTCCCGGAAAGGTCCGTAGAACGCGCTCGCGTACTTCGCCGCATAGGCCAGCAGGAGCGTGTCCGTGAAGCCCTCACTGTCGAGTGCCTTGCGGATCACAGCGACCTGGCCGTCCATCATGCCGGACAGCCCGAGCAGCTGCGACCCCGCGCGCGCCTGGGAGAGAGCCATCGCGGTATACCGTTCGAGCGTCGCATCGTTGTCGACGGAGCCGTCGGCCGCGAGCACGCCGCAGTGTCCGTGGTCGGTGAACTCATCGAGACACAGATCGGTCTGCACGACGAGCGCGTCGCCGACCTCTGCCGCCAGCGCTTCGGTTGCGACGTTGAGGATCCCATGCGGATCATCGGCACCCGAGCCGAGGGCGTCGCGCACCTCGGGGACGCCGAACAGCATCACGCCGCCGACCCCCGCCTCCGCAGCCTCGACCGCGGCCGCACGCAGCGAATCGAGAGAATGCTGAGCGACACCGGGCATCGACCCGATCTGCACGGGCTCCTTGATGCCCTCTCGCACGAACAGCGGGAGGACGAGCTGCCCCGGCAGCAGCGAGGTCTCGCGCACCAGATCGCGCACTGCACGAGACTGCCGCAGTCGTCTCAGTCGCACGTCGGGGAAGCTCACGGCGCGAACTCGTCGGCCGCGTGCGGAAGGGTGAAGTGCGAGACGGCCTCGATCAGGGCGTCGATCGTCTGACGGTCGGCAACCACCGACACGGGAAGCCCGGCGCGCTGCGCGTCTTTCGCGGTGCGGGGGCCGATAGCCGCGAGCAGGGTGTCGTCGGGGATCTCCGGGAACTGCTCGCGCACCTGCTCGGCGACCGAACCGCTCGTGATGAGGATCGCGTTGATCCGACCGTTCTCCACATCGCGGCGGATCCGCTCCGTGACCGGGACGCCGACCGTGCGATACGCCACGACACCGTGCACATCATGGCCCGCTTCGGAGAGCAGCCGGCTGAGCACGGGCTTCGCGATCTCGCTGCGCAGCGCGAGGATGCGGCGCGGCTCCTTCTCGAGGGCGATGAGCTGCTGTGCCATCCCCTCTGCGGAGTTGTCCTGCTCCGGGACCAGCGTGACCTCGTAGCCGACCGCCTGCAGAGCCGCCGCGGTCGTCTCGCCGACAGCGGCGATCTTGGTCGAACGCGGCACGACCGCCCTGTGGGCGAAGAGCACGTCGACGGTGGTGGCGCTCGTGACCGTCAGCCAGTCGAACTCCCCGGCGGCCAGCTGCGCCAACGCAGAGTCGAGCGTCGCCTGGTCGGTCGTCGGCGCGAAGTTGATGAGCGGGGCGACGACGGGGACCGCGCCCAGCGCGCGCAGGCTCGCGGCGACGCTGTCGCCCCACGGCCCGCCACGGGGCACGAGGATGCGCCAGCCGTCCAGCGGTCGGTCCTGCTTGATTTCGGAAGTGGTCATGAGGATTGCTCTCGGGATACGAGGCCGGCCGCCCCTTGATCGAGCAGCCGACGGGCAACAGTGAACCCGAGCTCGCGCGCTGCGTGCATCGGGTCTGCACCATCGGCAGCATCCGCTCCATTGCCACTGCCGTTCCGACGAATATACTCCCCGTTCAGGTCTTCCGTGACGTCGAGGCCGATCCGGCGACCCCCGTCAGCGGCGTACACGACGGTCCTGACGCGGATCGAGGAGCCGTCGACGACGGCGTGAGCGGCCATCGGTGCCTGGCACCCGGCATCCAGGCCCTGCAGGATCGCGCGCTCGACGGTGATGGCCAGACGCGTGTCGGTGTCGTCGAGACCGGCGAGGGCCGTGAGCAGCTCCTGCGGGGCGTCCGCCCGGGTCTCGACCGCGAGCGAACCCTGTCCCGGCGCGGTGGGCCATTCTGCGAGACCGAGCTCTTCGCGTCGGAGCGGCGACTTCGCGTCGAGCCTCGAGAGACCGGCTGCCGCGAGGATCACCGCGTCCAGCTCACCGGAGACGACTCTGGCGAGCCGGGAATCGACGTTCCCGCGGATGTCGACGACCTCGGCGCCGGGTGCTCGCCGGTGGACCTGGGCGATGCGTCGCGGTGAGCCGGTGCCGACGGTGCTTCCCGAGCGGAGTTCGTGCAACGCGGTGCCGTCACGGGTCAGGACCACGTCACGCGGGTCTTCGCGCTTCGGGGTCGCCGCGATCACGAGCCCTTCAGGGATGGCGGTGGGGAGATCCTTCAGCGAATGCACCAGGAAGTCGCACTCCCCCGCGAACAACGCCTCGCGAAGACGCGTCGCGAAGATGCCCTGCCCGCCGATCTCGGAGAGCGACGCGCGGTTGGTGTCGCCTTCGCTGGTGATCGGGACGAGTTCGACCCGGCGCCCCGACAGCTTCTCGAGAGCCGCGGCGACATGACCCGACTGCGCCTGCGCGAGCGCGCTTCGACGGGTACCGAGACGGATGGGAGTGCTCATGCGCTTACTGGAGGACGTCCGCGATCTCGTCGAACCGGAGCCTGCGCCCCGTGTAGAAGGGCACCTCCTCCTTCACGTACAGGCGGGCGTCGGTGTACCGCAGATCGCGCATCATGTCGACGAGGTCGGTGAGCTCATCGGCCTCGAGCGGAAGCAGCCACTCGTAGTCGCCGAGCGCGAACGAGGCGACGGTGTTGGCGAGCACGCCCTTGAATGCCGCGCCCTTGCGTCCGTGGTCGGCGAGCATGGTGCGACGCTCCTCCTCCGGGGCGAGGTACCACTCCGGCGTGCGCACGAACGGGTAGAGGCAGAGCCAGTCCTTGGGGCCGATGCCGCGGAGGAAGCCCGGCACATGCGAACGGTTGAACTCGGCGTCGCGGTGCACGCCCATCACGTTCCACACCGGGAGGAGGGAGCGCAGCAGCTCGGTGCGACGCAGGCGGCGCAGCGCCTTCTGCAGCTCCTCCGCCGTGTCACCGTGCAGCCACACCATGAGGTCGGCGTCGGCCTTGAGCCCGGAGACGTCGTAGAAGCCGCGGACGGTCACGCCCGAATCCTCGATGTAGGAGACGATCGTCTCGAGCTCGGTCGAGTCGTTCTCCGTCACGGGGACGTCGGGGTTTCGTCGCCAGACGGCCCAGAGGGTGAAGCCGGACGGGTTCTCATCGCGCTCTTCGGACATCATGCTCCCCAGTCTGCCTCGTTTACGCAGGAGCCGCTAATCACCCGGACGGGCGCCTCACGACATCCTGGAATACTGCGCACCTGTGCGAGATGCGTGTCAGTGCGAGATGCGTGTCAGCGCGAGATGAAGCGTGCGATCGCCCAGACCGCGCCGCCGACCGCCGCCGCGATGCCGACGGTGGCGGCGACCGCCCCGATCGGGTTGCGGTCGGCGAACACGCGCGCCCTGGCCACCGCACGCGTCGACGCCTTCTCGACCCGGCGCGGGATGTTCCCCTTGATCTCGATCGCGGCGAGGGCGGCCTTCAGCTCCGCACGAGCCGAGGCGACCGGGTCGACGATCCCGCCGGGGACGGCGGTGCGCGGCAGCGACTCAGAGTTCGTCATCGCCGGCCTCCTTCACGATTCGGATGTCTTCGGCTACGGCCTGAGCCGGATTCTGGCGCGCGAGCACCTTGCGGAACTTGAGGACGCCCAGCAGAGCGAACAGCAGCACCGCGAGGATCAGGATGCCGAACACCGCGATCGCGGACAGCCATACGGGCCACCATGACGACAGACCCGCGATCGCGAAGACCAGGATCACCGGCACGGCCCAGAACAGGAAGAACAGCGCGACGAGGAACCACACGGAACCGATGCCGGCGTCCTTCGAGGTGCGCGAGATCCACGCCTTCGCCGCGTCGATCTCGGCCTTGACCAGATTCGTGACGAGTTCCGGCAGATCCCCGAGGAGAGTCAGCAGACTGTCGTCGGCACGATCGCGGTATCCGCGGGGCATGTCAGGCGCCGGACTTCTTGGTGGCCGACTTCGCGGCGGGCTTCTTGGCAGCCGGCTTCTTCGCGGCGGGCTTGGAAGAGGCGGACGTCGAGGTCTTGCTGGACGAAGCCGTGGCCTTCGCCGCCTCGACCGCTTCCTCCGTCGCCTCGGCCAGGTCTTCCGCGGCCTCACGACCGGTGGCGATCGCGGAGTCGAGGCGCTGACCCGGCGTGCCGTTGCCGCTGACGGACTTCGCAACCTTCACGACGCCGGTCCAGAGCGCACCGGGGACGGCTGCGGCTTTGTCGCCGACGAAGCCCTTGACCTTGGTGACCTGCTCCTGCACGGGATCGAGGTGCCACACCTTGAGCCACTGCGTCTTGATCTGCTCGTAGCGCTCACGTCCGGCACGGGTGCCGAGGACGTAGCCCACGCCGAGTCCGACGACGAGTCCGATCTTCCCCTTCATGGGGTCTCCTCACCTTGTTCCGGTAGTCCGGCCAGATTCGCCCGGTTGGGATCGGTCGCAGGCTCTCGCACCCCGCGGCCAGGTACCCAGCGTAACCCCGTATGCCGATTTCGGCATCTATGGGTCAGAGGGTTGACACGGAGCGCTCTCTCCGTCATGGCGCTCAGTCCGTCGAAGCGCTCAGTCCCACAGAAGGAAGCGCCGGAGGCGGTCGGCCTCATCCCTGGCGTCGGGGATCACCTGGGCGAGTCCTGTCCCCGCAAGCCAGGCGCCGACCACGGCCATGCCGGGCACCGCCTCGATCGCCGCGCGCGCGGCCGTGCGCCGTTCACCGGATCCGATGATCGATGCGGGCTGCGACTGGACGAACCGACCGCGATGCGAGGTGATCACGGCTTCGGGAGCGATGGCGACTCCGAGCAGGGCGGCCGCCTCGCTCCGCGCCAGTGCAGCCGCCGCGTCGTCGGTCAGCCGAGCGGTGGCGGCCGGCTCGCCCTGAGCTCCGAACGACACGCGGACGATCTCCCGGGAACCCGCCGCAGTCCCCACCCAGCCCCACTTCGCGGTCGAGTGCGTCAGGGCCTTGGCCGTGTGGCTCCCCGGAACGGTGAGCACACCTGTTCCCCGTGGGGCGGACGCGATCTCGGGGGCGTCGAGGAGAAGCGTGACGATCTCGATCTCCGGCGAGGCCGCGGCCTGCGTCTTCTGGAGGTCCGGTATCACCGCGGCGAGGAGTCCTCGCGCCGTCGACTCGGGCGTCGCGATGATGACGGCGTCCGCGTCGAGCTCCTCGATCACCGGTGGCGCGGATTCCGCCGCGACGTTCTCATCGGCCGGTGCACCCTCGAGCGCCGGTTCACCGCCGTGCTCCGCATCCGCCGCGGACTCGGCCTCGACAGACCACGTCGCACCCGTCCTGCGGAGACTGCGCACCCGAACGCCCGTGCGCACGTCGGCGTCGAGGCGCTTCAGGTCGGCGGCGAGCGCATCGATGAGGGTGCTCATCCCCCCGGAGAGGCCCTCGACGGCAGCTCCAGGAGTCTTCGCCACGACTGGGGCGGTGCCGTCGGCCTCCGGCGCTGTCGCCGCAGCTTTCGCCGCGGCTTCGTCGCGGAGGGTCTGCACCGCGCCGGAGAGCGAGCCGACCCTGGTCAGGGCGGCATTGAGCCCCGGGGCCGCGACGTCGATGTCGACGTCGTCCGGAGACGCGGAGTAGACGCCCGTCGTCACGGGGGCGACGAGTCGATCCCGCACCTTCGCCCCCATGCGCGACGCGACGAGCTTCCCGAGGCTCAGCTGGTGCCCGATCGTGAGGGGCGGACGCACCCGATCGAGGTATGCGCGCCAGACACCCGACCACCCGATGATGCGACGGACGTCGGGCTGGAACGGATTCGAAGGGATGCCGAGGATGCCGCCCGCCGGAAGCGGGGCAGCTCCGACACCGGGGATGCCGGCCAGCCAGGCGCCACCGGCCTGCGGCACCACGATGCGATCGGCGAGGTCGAGTTCCTCGACGAGAGCGCGGACGAGACCACCCCTGGTGGCATAGCTCTCCGCCCCGGCATCGACCGTGACCCCGTCGAGGTCGACCCGCCGGATCGCGCCGCCCAGCTCCGCCTCGGCTTCGAGGACGGTGACGCGCATCCCGACCTTGGCGCATTCGCGCGCGGCGACGAGCCCTCCGATGCCCCCGCCGACGACCACCACGTGCTTCTCGGCCGCGCGGGCGGCCAGGTCGAAGGGCTCGGCGGACGAGGACTCAGGGCTCATGCCGTCAATTCTCGCACCGGGTGCGCCGCACGACTTCTGCGGTGCGGCCCCGCCTGCGCGCGCTCGTCACGCGTCGACGGAGCCGCGTCCTCGCTTGCGGACTTCGCGCAGCACGATCTGCTCGGGACACACCGTGGAGAGGAAATCGCCGACCGACAGCGCGAGACGCTCACCGACGAGCGAGTACAGGATGCGGTTGGCATCGCGGCGCTCGCTGATGAGACCCGCCTGGCGGAGCACACTCAGGTGGCGGGAGATGGTCGGTCCGCTCGCCG
This sequence comes from Microbacterium sp. Beta, assembly GCF_005502545.1. Taxonomy (NCBI): domain Bacteria; kingdom Bacillati; phylum Actinomycetota; class Actinomycetes; order Micrococcales; family Microbacteriaceae; genus Microbacterium; species Microbacterium sp. Beta. The sequence goes on along the minus strand of NZ_SCOG01000007.1, from coordinate 70,613 downwards.
AGAAGCGGGAGGCGATCTCGCCGGCCGCGAGCTCACCGTCCTTCAGGTCCTGCAGGATCTGACGTCGGGTGGGGTGCGCCAGCGCTGCGAAGATGTCCGTCGCGCTGTCTGTCATGGTTGCAATATAGCATCCTTGCTAGATACTCTTTAGCCGTATAGCTAATGAGCGAAGGAGATGCACGATGCGAGTGGCAATCACAGGCGGCACGGGATTCGTCGGCAGGAACCTCGCTGAGCGACTCGATGATGCCGTGGTCGTCTCCCGCCGCAGCGGGGTCGACATCACCGACGTCGAGGCGCTGATCAGGTCGTTCGAGGGCTGTGACGCCGTGGCTCACTGCGCGGGGATCAACCGCGAGATCGGCGACCAGACCTTCCGCCGCGTGCACGTCGACGGCACACGCGCCGTGGTGGAGGCCGCTCGCCGCGCGGGCGTGAAGCGCATCGTCCTGGTCAGCTTCCTCCGAGCCCGCCCCGACTGCGGCTCCGGCTACCAGGAGTCGAAGTGGCAGGCGGAGGAGATCGTGCGCGCCTCGGGCATCCCGCACACGATCCTCAAGTCCGGGATGATCTACGGCCCCGGCGATCACATGGTCGACCACGTGACCAAGGCCGTGCGAACCCTCCCCTTCTTCTGGACCGTCGGCTACCGCGAGCGCACGGCACGACCGGTGCCGGTCGAAGATGCGGTCGATGTGCTCGTCGCGGCGCTCGAAGGACGGATCGCCGAGCCGACCATCGCCGTCCTGGGGGTGGACGAGGTCACCCTCGGAGAGGCCATCCGCCGCATCGCCCGTGTCGCTGGACGTCGCCCCGCGTACATCCCGGTGCCGACGTGGATGGTGCGGGTGCTGGCGCAGGTGACGGAATGGACGATGGTCGTGCCTCTCGTCGCGAAGGCGCAGGCACGGATGCTCGCCGAGGGCGTGAGCGAACCCGCGCCGTTCGCTCCGGAAGCGCCCATCGACATCCGCCCGTCACGCTCCTTCGACGACGAGCGCATCCGCGTAGCCCTCCCGTCGGGACGCTTCACCCTCACGGACCTGCGCCTCACGCGCCGGATTCGCAGGGGGCGGTGACGGTCAGATCGTGTGCGCCAGCTCGACGATGCGGGTGAGCTGATCCGGGTCGGTCTCCGGCGGCACGCCGTGGCCGAGGTTCAGGATGTGCCCGCGCGCCGCGCGACCCCGCTCGACGACGTCGCGCACATGGGCCTCCAGGACCGGCCACGGGGCGGAGAGCAGCGCGGGGTCGATGTTGCCCTGCACCGTGACATCCGGCCCCAGGATCGCAGCAGCCTCGTCGAGGGGCAGCCGCCAGTCGACACCCACGCCGTCGGCAACACCGTCGAGGCGCATGTCGGCGAGGAAGGGACCTGTCCCGACCCCGAAGTGGATCGTCGGCAGGCCGATGCCGGACAGGGCAGCGTGCGAGTGCGGGGCAACGAAGGCGCGGTAGTCCGCCGTGCTGAGGGAACCGGCCCAGCTGTCGAAGAGCTGGACGACGGATGCCCCGGCGTCGCGCTGGGTCTCGAGGAAGCGACGGGAGACACGCGCCAACCAGCCCGCGAGGCGGTTCCACGACTCCGGGTCGGAATGCATCATGGCCCTGGCCCGCAGGTGCTCCTTGGAGGGCCCACCCTCGACGAGGTAGGCGGCGAGGGTGAACGGGGCGCCCGCGAATCCGATCAGCGGGGTGTCGCCGAGCTCGGCCGTGACGAGCCGCACGGCCTCGGCGATGGCCGTGCCGTCCAGATCGTCCGGATCGATCGCGGTGACGCGCTCGACGTCGGCCGCCGTGCGCACCGGGTTCGCGAACACCGGACCGCGACCCGGCTCGATCTCCACCTCGACCCCGGCGAGCCGCAGCGGGATGACGATGTCGCTGAAGAAGACCGCCGCGTCCACACCGTGACGGCGCACCGGCTGCAGGGTGATCTCCGCGGCGAGGTCGGGAGTCAGGCAGGCGTCGAGCATCCGGGTGCCCACACGCAGCTCACGGTACTCCGGGAGGGAGCGGCCGGCCTGCCGCATGAACCACACGGGGGCGTGTGCGGGACGGTCGCCGGCGAGGGCGCGCAGGAGCGGGGCATCGGAGAGGGCCATACTCCCATCCTCCCATCCACCCCTTATGGAGCCGCCGAGTTCGAGCTGCCGACCCTTCGCCCGCAGACGCTCCGGTACAATCGATCTGTGCTGCTGTGTGTCACGGCGAGTCACAAGACCGCCTCCTTCGAATTGCTCGAACGCCTGAGCCGCACCCCCGACGACGTCGCTCCCACCATCGTGGGCATGACGCCGTGTGTGCAGGGTGCGGTCGTGCTGGCGACGTGCAACCGCTTCGAGGCGTACGTGGAGATGGACGAGCCGGTCACCGCCGCAGGTGCCATCGGCGTCGAAGCCGTGATCGAAGCGGTCGAGTCCGCCACCGGCATCCCCGCCGCCGACCTCGACGGCGCCTACACCGTCCACGCCGGACGCCGCGTCGCCGAGCACCTGTTCTCCGTGGCATCCGGGCTCGAGTCCGTCGTCTCCGGAGAGGGCGAGATCGCCGGTCAGGTGCGCCGCGCCCTCAAGTCCGCTCGCAAGGACGGCACCACCTCGCCCGAGCTCGAGCGCCTCTTCCAGCGCGCCAGCCAGGCTCAGCGCAAGGTCAAGAACGTGACCGCCCTCGGCCGCGCCGGTCGTTCTCTGGTGCGCCTCGCGCTCGAACTCGCCGACAGCCGCATCGCCGACTGGTCTGCGGAGCGTGTGCTGCTGGTCGGAACCGGCGCCTACGCGGCCGTCACCCTCGCGACGCTCCGCGAGCGCGGCGCCGTGAACATCTCGGTGTACTCGCCCTCCGGCCGTGCCGAGGTCTTCGCCGCGAAGCACGGCATCCGGCCGATCACCGCCGACGAGTACGCCGGCACCGCGGCACGATCGAGCCTTCTCATCACCTGCACCACCGCCACGGAACCGGTCCTCGGCCCTGAGCACCTGCAGCTGCCGACCGGCCCCGCTGCGGCGGGCTGCCCCGTCGGCACGCACAGTCAGCTCGTGGTCGACCTCGGCATGCCCCGCAACGTCGACCCCGCCGTCGCGTCGCTCGAGGGCGTCGCACTGCTCGACCTCGAGACCATCCGACTGCACGCGCCCCTCGAAGAGCTGCAGGCGACGGATGCCGCTCGCAGCGTCGTCCGCGAGGCCGCCGAGACCTTCCACGTGGTGGGCGCGCGCCAGAGCGTGACCCCGTCGGTCGTGGCCTTCCGCTCGCACATCTTCGAACTGCTCGAGCGGGAGATCGCCCGGGCCCGCGCACGCGGCGACGAGGACGGCAAGGTCGAGCAGGCCCTGCGACACCTCTCCGGCGTGCTGCTGCACACCCCGACCGTGCGTGCGCACGAACTCGCCGCCGCGGGCCGCGCCGACGAGTTCACCGCCGCGCTGGCCGCCCTGTACGGCATCGCGCCGGAGGCCGGCTCCGTGGACGACGCCGCCAGCGCCTGACGCGCTCAGCCCACGCGGTGGCAGACTGGAGGCATGGCCCTTCACATCACCGGAGACACCGCCGCCGACGAGCTGCTGACCGACAACCCGCTGGCTCTGCTGGTGGGGATGCTGCTCGACCAGCAGGTGCCGATGGAGACCGCGTTCGCCGGTCCGCTCAAGATCGAGCAGCGCACCGGAGCGGCTGATGCCGCCACCATCGCCGGCATGGCGCCGGACGAGTTCCTCGAGGCCTTCAAGCAGACTCCCGCCGTGCACCGGTTCCCCGGGTCGATGGCGACGCGCGTTCAGACGCTGTGCCAGACCCTGGTCGACGACTGGGGCGGCGACGCGGCCGCGCTGTGGACCCAGGGCGACCCGTCGGGACCCGAGGTGCTCAAGCGGCTCAAGGCACTCCCCGGGTTCGGAGAGCAGAAGGCCAAGATCTTCCTCGCCCTCCTCGGCAAGCAGTACGGCTTCACCGGCGAGGGCTGGCGCGAGGCATCAGCCCCCTATGGCGAGGACGGGTCGTACCGCAGCGTGGCCGACATCGTCTCGCCCGACTCCCTCGCCAAGGTGCGCGAGCACAAGAAGGCCATGAAGGCGGCGGCGAAGGCCACGAAGTGAAGCCGACGGGGGATGACGTAGCCGGGCTCATCGCCCGCGCCTCCCCCGCAGTGCGCCGCAGGGACGCCGAGACGCTGACCGCGCTCATGCAGGAGATCACCGGTCGCGAGCCGCAGACCTGGGGCACCATCATCGGATTCGGCTCCTGCCACTACCGCTACCCCACCGGCACGGAGGGCGACAGCGGGCTGCTCGGCTTCGCCCCGCGCAAGGCCGCGACGACGATCTACCTGTTCGACGGAGTGGACGCGCACACCGAAGCTCTGGCGGAACTCGGCCCCCACACGACCGGTGTCGGCTGCCTGTACATCAAAGACCTGGAGCAGGTCGACCTGGACGTGCTGCGCGGCATCCTGGAGCGCTCGCTGGCCTGGGTCGAGGCCGGCGGCAGCGAGGGCGTGCGCCTCACGGTCACGGGCTGAGTCCGGGCGAAGAGTCGCGCCACGCGCGTGCTCGCGTGCTCGCGAGGTTCGAGACCCATGCTGCGCGCCGAGACCCATCCGCAACAGCGTTTGCGCGGATGGGTCTCGGCGAGGAGCGTGGGTCTGGCCCGACGTGACAGGAGTCAGTGCTGCGGGGCGAAGAACGCGCGGATGTCGCCGGCCAGCAGGTCGGGGCGCTCCAGGGCGGCGAAGTGCCCGCCCTCGTCGAAGCGGCTCCAGTGCACGATGTTCGAGTTGTCGCGCTCGGCGAACACCCGGATCGTCTGGAAGTCGTCAGCGAACACCGCGACCCCGGTGCGCGCGGCGTTGATCTGCGGCTCTACGCCCTCGGCAGCAGCAGCGGCGTCCGCCCTGGCGTTCTCGAGGTAGCTGCGGCTCATGCCCGATGCCGCGTTGGCGAACCAGTTCACGCTGACTTCGAGCAGGATCTTCTCCAGCGGCACCAGGGACGTACCGTTGCCGAACGAGTTGAACAGCTCGCTGTAGGCCAGCAGCCCCACCGGGGAATCGCTGATCCCCACCGACACGGTCTGCGGACGCGACGAGTTCATCGTGTTGTACCCGCCCACCGACTGGAACCACTGCATGTGCTCCAGGCCGGCGTAGTCCGCAGGCTCGAGCTTCTCGAACTCTGCAGGGTCACCCGAGGGGAACGAGAACAGCTGCAGCACGTGCAGTCCGAGGAAGCCCTCGGGCTCCCGAAGGCCCAGCTCTCGAGCCACCATGGCGCCGTTGTCGGAACCGTGGATGCCGTAGCTCTCGTAACCGAGACCGCGCATGAGACGGTCGTACGCCTCCGCGACCCGCGCCGTCGTCCACCCCGCCGACGCCAGAGGCTGCGAGAACCCGTAGCCCGGTGCATCCGGGATCACGAGGTCGAACGCGTCCTCGGCACGGCCGCCGTGCGCCACGGGATCGACCAGCCGATCGATCAGGTCGAGGTAGTCGATCGAGGAGCCGGGGTAGGTGTGGGCGAGCAGCAGTGGGGTCGCACCTTCGTGAGCCGAACGCACGTGGAGGAAATGGATCGTCTGGCCGTCGATCTCGGTGGTGAAGTGCGGGACGGCGTTGATCCGCTCCTGAGCGGCTGCCCAGTCGAAGTCGCGCCAGGCGGCGACGGCTTCACGCAGGTAGGAGTTGGGGGTGCCCGCATCCCAGTCGTCCGTCGGCGAGGGCTGCGGAAGGCGGGTGCGGGCGAGGCGATCCTGAAGATCGGCGACCTCGGCAGCGGAGACCGAGACGGTGAAGGGGCGGAAGCTGAGCGTCGTGTTGTCCATAGCTCGAAGATAGGAGCGCATTAGGTTGGATTCGTTCCTAATGGATGCACGACTTTTCGAGGAGTTCCGATGGCCGATCCGACCGCTCGACTGCTCGCGCTGCTGGCCCTGTTGCAGACCAGCCCCGGGCGTTCCGGCACCGACCTCGCCGTCCGACTCGGTGTCTCCTCGCGCACCGTACGGCACGACATCGAGAGACTGCGCGAACTCGGGTATCCCGTCGATGCCACGCGCGGATCCGTCGGCGGATATCGTCTCGGGGCGGGCGGCACCCTCCCTCCGCTCCTCCTCGACGATGAGGAGGCCGTGGCGGTCACGGTCGGACTCCGCGCCGCCGCCGGCATCGCGGGGGTCGAAGAGTCGGGGGCGAGAGCGCTCGCCAAGCTGGAGCAGGTGCTGCCGTCGCACCTGCGCCCCACCGTCGACGCGCTCCGCTCCAGCGTCGACCGCGCCCCGGAGAACAACGACACCGACGCGCCCGACCCCGAAGTCGACGCCGCGTCGCTGCAGGCCATCGCGCGCGCCATCCGCGACCAGGAGTGGCTGCGCTTCGACTACGAGGGGGCTCCCCGGCTGGTCGAGCCGTATCGGCTGCTCACCTGGGTGCGGCGCTGGTACCTCGTGGCACGCGACCCCGACGCCGACGAGTGGGGAACGTACCGGGTCGACTGGATGGACCTGCGGATGCCGACGCACCGCCGCTTCGACGCGCGACCGCTCCCGGGTGGCGACTACACGGCCTTCGCGATGCGGACCATCGCGGTGAGCGGGTGGATCGTGCACGCCCGACTGCGCATCGACGCGCCGGCGGAGGCCGTGCTCGACCGCATCCACGCCGCGGTCGGGGTGGTCGAACCCGTCGACGACGAGCACTGCATCCTCGTCACCGGTGCCGACAGCCTCGACACCATCGCCGCCTACATCGGGATGCTGATGATGGATTTCACGGTCGAGAGTCCGCCTGAGCTGCTCCCCCGCCTGCAGCTCCTCTCCGAGCGCTACGCGCGCGCCGTGCGGGGATCATGACGGGGATCATGACGGGATCGAGACCCACCCTCCCCTTCGAGACCCACTCCTACGTGCTCCGATCACGATGGGTCTCGGCGGTGGGGATGGGTCTCGGCGAAGGGCGAGAGAGAGAGGTGAGAGCGCTCAGGCGCCGCGCAGACGCTCCGCGAGGTAGGCGTGCAGCTCGTCGATCGAGACGCGCTCCTGCGCCATGGTGTCGCGGTCGCGCACGGTGACCGCACGGTCGTCGAGAGAGTCGAAGTCGACCGTGACGCAGAACGGGGTGCCGATCTCGTCCTGGCGACGGTAGCGGCGGCCGATGGCACCCGCGTCGTCGAAGTCGACGGCCCACGAGCTGCGGAGCGTGTCGGCGACCTCGCGGGCGAGCGGCGACAGCTTCTCGTTGCGCGACAGCGGCAGCACCGCGGCCTTGACCGGTGCGAGACGCGGGTCGAGCTTGAGCACGGTGCGCACGTCGGTGCCGCCCTTGGCGTTGGGCACCTGCTCCTCCACGTAGGCGTCGACCAGGAAGGCCATCATCGCGCGGGTGAGGCCGAACGACGGCTCGATCACGTACGGGGTGTAGCGCTCGCCCGTGGCCTGGTCGAAGTACGTCAGGCTCTGGCCGGATGCCTCGCTGTGGCTGGAGAGGTCGTAGTCGGTGCGGTTGGCGACGCCCATGAGCTCGCCCCACTCCTTGCCCGCGAAGCCGAACTTGTACTCGACGTCGATCGTGCCGGCCGAGTAGTGCGCGCGGTCGTCTTCCGGCACGTCGAACTGACGCATGTTCTCCGGATCGATGCCGAGGTCGATGAACCAGTTCCAGCAGGCCTCGACCCAGTGCTCGAACCACTCCTGGGCCTCAGCCGGCGGCGTGAAGAACTCGATCTCCATCTGCTCGAACTCGCGCGTGCGGAAGATGAAGTTGCCGGGAGTGATCTCGTTGCGGAAGGCCTTGCCGACCTGGCCGATGCCGAACGGAGGCTTCTTGCGGCTCGCGGTGAGCACGTTCGAGAAGTTCACGAAGATGCCCTGCGCGGTCTCGGGGCGCAGGTAGTAGAGGCCGGACTCGTCGTCGACCACGCCGAGATACGTCTTCACCAGACCGGAGAAGGCCTTCGGCTCGGTGTACTGCCCCTTGGTGCCGCAGTTCGGGCAGGGGATGTCGGCCAGGCCGTTCTCGGCCTTGCGGCCCTTGCGCGCCTCGAAGTCCTCGATGAGGTTGTCGGCACGGAAGCGCTTGTGGCACTGCAGGCACTCGACCAGCGGGTCGGTGAAGGTCGCGACGTGGCCCGACGCCTCCCACACGCGCTTGGGGAGGATGATGCTGGAGTCCAGGCCCACCATGTCGCCGCGACCGCGCACGAAGGTCTGCCACCACTGACGGCGGATGTTCTCCTTGAGCTCCGTGCCCAGGGGGCCGTAGTCCCAGGCCGACCGGGAACCGCCGTAGATCTCACCCGCTTGGAACACGAACCCGCGGTGGCGGGCGAGGGCGATGACCTTGTCGAGGCGGGACTGTTCTGCCATGGTGGCTCCAATGGTCGGATGCGGGAGGAGAACCCGCGAACACGGGCATCCCATTCTATCCGTCGTTCCCGCGCGCTCCCTGGCCTCCGCGGCTGCGCCGGAGTAGCGTCCTGGGGATGAGCACTGCAGCGCGAACACCGCGGACCCGCGACGACGACACCCGCTTCTTCGGGCAGCCGTGGGCACTGGTGCACATCTTCGGCGTCGAGATGTGGGAGCGCTTCAGCTTCTACGGCATGCAGGGCATCCTGCTCATCTACCTGTACTTCGAGGTGACCGAGGGCGGCCTCGGCATCCCCAAGGCCGTAGCCGGCGGCATCGTTGGCGCCTATGGAGGATCGGTCTACCTGTCGACGATCCTGGGAGCCTGGCTCGCGGATCGCCTCTTCGGCGCCGAGCGGGTGCTGTTCGTCAGCGCGATGGTCATCGTCGCGGGACACCTCGCCCTCGCGCTGCTCCCCGGCGCGGTCGGTGTGGGCGTCGGTCTCGTGCTCGTTGCCGTCGGATCCGGTGGACTCAAGGCGAATGCGTCGTCCGTCGTCGGCACTCTCTACAGCGAAGACGATCCTCGACGCGACGCCGGCTTCTCGCTCTTCTACCTCGGGATCAACCTCGGCGCGTTCCTGGGCCCGATCCTCACCGGCATCCTGCAGTCGTCGCTGGGCTTCCACTACGGCTTCGGCCTCGCGGCCATCGGCATGACGCTGGGACTCATCCAGTACTCGTTCGGCCGCAAGTCGCTCCCCGCCTCAGCGCGTGAGGTGCCGAATCCGCTCCCGAAGTCCCGGTACCTCCTGGTCGGAGTCATCGCCGGGGCCGCGGTGGTGGTCATCGCCGTCCTGGTGCTGACCGGGGTGATCCGCCCGGACAACCTGGCCGCCCTGGTTATCGGCGTCACGATCGTCGCCGCCGTCGCCTACTTCTCGGTGATCCTCGGCAGCCGTCGGATCGACGCCACCGAACGCTCGCGCGTGTGGGCCTTCCTGCCGCTCTTCATCACCAGCGTCGCGTTCTGGTCGCTGTACCAGCAGCAGTTCACGGTGCTGACGATCTACTCCGACCAGCGCCTGGACCGGAACCTGTTCGGCTGGGAGATGCCCGTGTCGTGGGTGCAGTCGATCAACCCGGTCTTCATCATCATCCTGTCCGGCGTCTTCGCGGCGATCTGGACCCGTCTGGGGAAGCGTCAGCCCTCGACGCCGGTCAAGTTCGCCCTGGCGGCGATCATCATGGGGTCGGCGTTCCTGCTCTTCCTGCCGTTCGCCGGTGGCGGGGAGAACTCCACACCGCTGCTCGCGATCGTCGGGATCCTCTTCGTGTTCACCGTGGCGGAGCTGCTCATCTCCCCCGTCGGTCTGTCGGCGGCCACCAAGCTTGCACCGACCGTCTTCCGCACCCAGATGGTCGCGCTGTTCTTCCTGTCGATCGCGCTCGGCACGGCGATCTCGGGCGAGCTCGTGCGGTTCTACAACCCCGACGACGAGGTGCCGTTCTTCTCGATCCTCGGCGGCATCGCGATCGTCGTCGGCATCGGACTGCTGCTCAGCGTGAAGCCTGTGCTGAAGCTGATGCGCGGGGTGCGCTGAGCACCCCGCGCATCCCGCATCACGCCGTGAAGAGGTAGCCGCGTTCGGTGTCGTACCCGGCGATCCGGAGGCCGCTGCCGAGCAGGCCCTCCATCTGCGCACGCAGGCGCAGGCGCCACTCGTGGGCGGCCGCAGGATCGGAGACGCGCAGCGCCTCGATGTCGGCCGGGATCTGGAGGGTCTCCACGACCGCGTCGTCGGCCGGGGGCTTGGCGATGTCGGCGAGTGCCCATTCGACGTCGAGTCGGTCGCTCTCGTCGCCCGCGTCACCGCCGCCGAAGATGCCGTAGCGGTTGACCGAGTATCCGGTGGCACGGGCACCCAGCACCGTGAAGAAGAAGTGCGCATTGCGCGCCACCAGCGGATCGAACACCCACGTGATGCGGCCGACGTCGCGGGAGAACGCCCACTGTCGCTGATGCTCCTTGAGCTCGCGGCCCCAGCCACGCCCGCGGTACTCGGGCAGCAGGGCGGTGATGTGGGAGTGCATCGCACGTCGGGCCGGCTCGCCGAAGAAGGCGATGGACGCGCCGACCATGCGCTCGTCTTCGCCCTCGCCGTCGAAGAAGCCGACGACGTAGTTGCCCGACTGCTGCAGGGCGCGCAGGGTTCCGGCATCCACCACGCGCTGCGGACCCCTGATGGAGTCGAGCAGGCCCTGGGCGTCGAGGATGAGTTCAACGGTGTCGAGATCACGGATGGTTCGCACGCACCCAGTCTGCCCCTCCTCGGCCCGTTCGAGGAATCCGGCACGAGGATTCGGCGATAGCCTGAGCCGGTGGGTGCGAGCGATGACAGAGCGAGGAAGCGTCTCTCCCGCACTCCTCCCCGTTGGGCGATCGTCGCGGTCCTCGCCTTCGCGGGGCTCTGCTCGTCGTTCATGTTCACGCTGGTCGTGCCGTTGCAGGCCGAGCTGCCCCAGCTGCTGAACGCCTCCCGGGAGGACACCACCTGGGTCGTGACGATCACGCTGCTCGTCGCCGCGGTCGCCACTCCGATCTCCGGCCGGCTCGGCGACATGTACGGCAAGCGTCGAGTCGTGATCGCCCTGCTCGCGATCCTGATCCTGGGGTCCGTGATCGCCGCCGTCTCCGGCTCGATCGTCGGCGTGATCATCGGCCGCGCGCTGCAGGGTGCGGTGACCGGGGTCGTCCCGCTCGGCATCGCGATCATGCGCGATGTGCTCCCTCCCGAACGGCTGGGCACCGCGGTCGCCCTCATGAGCGCCACGATGGGCGTCGGCGGCGCGATCGGGATGCCGGTGGCCGCGCTCCTCGCCCAGAACGCCGACTGGCACATGCTCTTCTGGCTCGCCGCGGCACTCGGTGTCGTCGGCCTCGCCCTGGTGCTGGCGGTGATCCCCGAAGATGTGCTGCGCTCTCCCGGGCGGCTCGACGTGATCGGAGCCATCGGACTCGCGATCGGCCTCACGGGCATCCTGCTCTTCGTCTCGCGGGGTGCGCAATGGGGATGGACGTCTCCCCTGACGCTCACCTGCATCATCGGCGGACTCGTGGTGCTGCTGGTGTGGGGCCGGTATCAGCTGCGCACGAAGGATCCGCTGCTCGACCTGCGTGTCGCCGCCCGCCCCGCGGTGCTGTTCACGAACATCGCCGCGATCGGGATGGGTTTCGCGCTCTTCGCCTCGAACGTCACGTTCCCACAGCTGCTCGAGATGCCGACGATCGGCGGTGCGGGGTTCGGTCTCGACATGCTCGCCGCCTCCCTCGTGATCATGCCGGCCGGTCTCGTGATGATGGTCATCTCGCCCCTCTCCGGCTGGCTCGAGCGCACCGTCGGACCGCGTCCGCTGTTCACGGTCGGTGCCGGCGCGATCGTGCTCGCCTATGTCTTCGTGCTGCTGTGGTCTTCCGAGGTGTGGCACATCTTCGTGGCCAACATCTTCATCGGAGTGGGCATCGGGTTCACGTTCGCGGCCATGCCGATGATCATCATGCGCTCGGTCCCGGCGAACGAGACCGGAGCCTCCAACGGACTGAACGCCCTGTTCCGATCGGTCGGCACATCCAGCGCCTCGGCGGTGATGGGCGGTGTCCTCGCCGCGATGAGCGTCGACGTCGGCGGAGTCGCCGTCCCGACACGCGCTGCCTTCGAGGTGTGCTTCTGGCTCGCCATCGCCGCCGGCATCATCGCGGTGGTGCTGTCGCTGTTCATCCCGAAGCAGCGGAGCTCCGAGCAGCGCCCCTCGCTGCCGGGCTGAGACGCGTCGGCGTCAGCCGGCGATCGTGCGGGGGTCGGGGTCGTCGGCGCGCGGCGGGCGGAGGCGGTCCGGGATCGGCCATGCCAGGACGAACTGCGCAGCAGCCGGACGCGTCATGTCGCCGAAGTCGTCGATCTTCACGACGATTCGACCGGGCGAACCGTCTTCGTCGGGGGTCACCTCGAGGATGCGCACCCGGAGCGGACGGTCGGCCTCGCCGTCCGACAGCGCCTCGCCCTCGAGCATCCAGGGGTCGGCGAGCCAGGCGATGCCGTGCTCTTCGAGTGCCGCTTCGGCGTCGAGCCATTCGGTGGGAACCGACGCGGGGCGTCCGAGCACGTCGACCGCCACCCAGCCCTCACCCTCGGGATGGATCCACCCGAGCAGCTCGCCGTCGTCGCGGCGATGCGGGGTCCAGTCAGATCGAGGCATCCCCCGATGCTAGCGGTGCGGGTGAGCTCGCCCGCGTCGACGTCAGTGCGTGTACTCCATGAGTTCGACGCCGAGCACGCGGAAGGCGTCGTGCGCGCGCAGACGGTGGGTGATCGAGAGGTCGTCGAAGCACACGATGAGCGAGTACGCGACACCGGCGCGAGGCCCGGCCAGCACACCCGCCTCGGCCCGCACTCCGCGATCCCTCCCGGTCTTGTTCACGAACAGCAGGCCGTGCGCATCGTGATCGTGTGCGAAAGGGTCGAGGCCGGTGGAGGCCGCGACCAGACTCAGATCCTGGTTGAGGCTGAGCCACTCGGACACCTGTGCACTGACGGCGACATCGACCACCTGCGAGTTCACGAGGGCGGAGAACAGCCCGGCGAGCTCGCGCGCCGACCCCACGGCCACCTGCGGGGCGTCGTCGGGGCCGCGGCGGTCGCGGAAGCGATCGAGCAGAGCCGTGCGGCGCAGTCCGAGCGACTCGATGCGCTCACGCACGCGATCATGCCCCACCCTCTGCAGCAGGGCGTTCACCGCGATCGGATCGCCCGCGGTCGCCGCCATCACCGCGAGGTCTTCCAGGGGCAGCGCCGGCGCGTGCAGATGCCGCCACAGCCCCGAGGTCTCCACGGCGTCGACACTCTCGCGCTCGACGATCTCGAACGGATCGAGAGCACCGCTCTGGAAGCCCGCAGCGACCTCGATCAAAAGCGGCACCACGCCGAGACCGGCGATCGGCATCGTCACGTGGTCGTCGCCGGCCAGCACATGCACATGGTTGTCGAGGTCGACCACGTGCACCGAGACCTGCGCTCCGGAATCGACCAGCCCCTCCAGCGCACGGAGCGTGGCCGTGAACGAGCGTCGTCCCGCCGCCGCGCGGCGCGGAAGCCGGCGGCTGGTGCGCTGCGAACGGCGCCCAGCACCCGAGGCCTCCTGGGCACCGTCGAGAGACTCGGGGGCCGAGGAGTTGCGGAAGCCTTCACCAGGCTCGAGAGCGCCCACGCTGATCCTTAGGGGGGTGGATGTGCGGGATACCGCGGGAAGGCGATCCCCGGCGGCAGGGCTATCGTAACCCCACCGCCGGGGGATGATTCACAGAGTGCGACGATCTGTCACCAGATGGTCACACGCGACGGCGCAGGCAACCACAGCGCGTCGGACTCGGTCACGCCGAACGCCTCGTAGAAGGCGTCGATGTTGCGCACGATCTGGTTGCAGCGGAACTCGTTGGGCGAGTGCGGGTCGATCGTGAGCAGGCGCAGCGTCTCGGCGTCACGGCTCTTCTGCTGCCACACCTGCGCCCATGACAGCAGCAGGCGCTGCACCCCCGTGTACCCGTCGATGACCGGGGCCTCCTGGCCGTCCAGCGACAGCTCGTATGCTTTCAACGCGATGCCGAGACCGCCGAGGTCGCCGATGTTCTCGCCGATGGTGAGCGCGCCGTTCACGTGGTGCTCGGCGTCGAGGCCCTCCGGGACGAGCGCGTCGTACTGCGCGATGAGCGCCTTGGTGCGCTCCTCGAACGCCGAGCGGTCGGCATCGGTCCACCAGTCCTGCAGGCGTCCATCGCCGTCGTAGCGGCTGCCCTGGTCGTCGAAGCCGTGCCCGATCTCGTGACCGATGACCGCGCCGATGCCGCCGTAGTTCGCCGCGGCATCACGCCCTGCGTCGAAGAACGGGTACTGCAGGATGGCCGCGGGGAAGACGATCTCGTTCATCGACGGGTTGTAGTACGCGTTGACCATCTGCGGCGGCATGTGCCACTCGTCGCGATCGATGGGCTTGCCCACCTTGTCGACGTTGCGGTCGTGCTCGAAGATCGACGCCCGGCGCACGTTGCCGAACAGGTCTCCCCTGTCGATCTCGAGGCTGGAGTAGTCGCGCCACACCTCGGGATGCCCGATCTTCGGGGTGAACGAGTCGAGCTTGGCGAGCGCGCGCTCGCGGGTCTCGGCCGTCATCCACTCGAGGTCGGTGATGCTCCGCCGATACGCCTCGATCAGGTTCGCGACCAGCTCGTCCATGGCGGCCTTCGCCGTCGGCGGGTAGTGCCGCTCGACGTAGACCTTGCCGATGGCCTCGCCGAGCGCCCCCTCGGTGAGCGACACGCCACGCTTCCAGCGCTCCCGGATCGTCGGCACTCCGGTGAGCTCGGTGCCGTAGAACGAGAAGTTCTCCTGCACGAGGTCGTCGGTCAGGTACGGGGCGGCGGCGTGCACGGCCTTCGCCCGCAGCCAGGCCTTCCAGTCGTCCAGCCGCTCGGGGGTCAGCAGCGAACCGAGCCCCTCGAAGAAGCTGGGCTGCGCGACGACGACCTCGTCGAAAGCGGTGGGGTTCGACGGCGAGACCGCCTCGCGCCACGGAGCCAGGTCGACGCCCGCGAGTGCCTGCAGCTCGTCCCAGGTCTTGAGGTTGTACGTCGCCACGGCGTCACGGCTGCGCACGTTGTCCCAGTGGTGGCCCGCCAACTCGGTCTCGAGAGCGATCGCGCGGTCGGCGTTCGCCGCGGCATCGCCCACGCCGGCCAGGGTCAGCAGACGCTCGAGGTGCGCGCGGTACGCGGTCCTCGTGTCGGCGAAGGTGTCGAGCCGGAAGTAGCTCTCGTCGGGAAGCGACAGACCCGCCTGCACGAGCACGGGGAGGTAGCGCTCGGGGTCGCCGGGGTCGCCGTCGACGTAGCGACCGATGATCGAGGCGCGGCCGTCGCGGTCGTAGGCGCCCACCGTGCGCAGGAATGCCGGGACGTCGTCGATCGCGTCGATCTCGGAGAGGGTCTCCGCGAGCGGGGCGACCCCGGCGGCGTCGATGCGCTCGGTGTCCATGAAGCTCGCGAACAGGTCGCCGATCTTGCGGGCGAGCGTGCCTTCCGCGGCGTCCTGCGACTCCTCGATGATGGCGCGCACATCCTTCTCCGCCTGCTCGGCGAGAAGGTGGAACGAGCCCCAGCGCGCCTTGTCGCCCGGGATCTCGGTACGGGCGAGCCAGGCGCCGTTCACGTGGCGGTACAGGTCGTCCTGGGGGCGGATGTCGGAGCTGAACTCATCAAGGGCGAGGCCCACGGGAAGAACGTCAGTCATGCGCTCCAGCCTATGACCCGCCTCCCCCGAACGGCAGGAGCACGTTCATGCGGAATCCCTCGTCGGTGCGCTCGGCGAACACCTCGCCGCCGTGGGCACGGGCGAGGCCGCGGGCGATCGACAGTCCGAGCCCCGCTCCGGAGGCGACACCGCCCTGATCGCCGGCCGAGGTGCGGGCGGCGTCCTCGCGCCAGCCCACGTCGAACATGCGGTCGAGGTCTTCCACCGCCACTCCGGCTCCGTGATCGAGGATGCCGAGCACGAGTCTGTTCCGGTCCGCCTCGGTGGCGGAGATGACGATCTCCGTGCCGCGTGGCGCGTGCCGGATCGCGTTCGTCAGCAGATTGACGATGATGCGCCCGAGCTGATGCGGGTCGGCCCAGAGCACGTGCCCACCCACCCCGCGCTCGACGATGCGCACGTCGTGTGCGGCAGCCGCGACCGCGACGTCGGCGACCGCGTCGGAGACCACATCGAGCAGCTCGACCTGCTGCGTCTGCAGCTGCACGGCGCCGGATGTCAGCTTCGACAGCTCGAACAGCTCGTCGACCATGCGGCTCATCGTCTCCACCTGCGCCCGCACCTGCCCGGCGAAGCGCTCCGGTGCGTCGGCAGCCCCGTCCTCGATCGACTCGGCGAGCGCGCGCACCGCCGTCAGGGGAGTGCGGAGGTCGTGAGAGATCCAGGCGAAGAAGCGCCGCCGGGCCGAATCGAGACGCTCCAGCTCGGCGTTGGCGGCATCCACCTTCGCCGAGACCTCGGCCAGCTGCATCGACAGGCCGTCCAGTTCGCGGGATCCGCCGGCTCCCGCGACGATCACTCCGCCGCGGCCCATCTCCTCGAGCGATGCCGAGAAACGGTCGAACGACGCCCTCATCGCTCTCGCCGCGACCCAGGCGGTCGCCAGCCCCAGGACGAGGGACACCCCGATCACGGCGAGCAGCACCGTGAGGTCGTGTGTGGAGATGTACATCTCCACCGCGATCGCGACGACCGAAGCCGCCATCGTGACGACCCCTGCGCTGGCGACCAGCATGAGCTGCGCACGGACCGACCGGCGCCGGAGCATTCGCAACAGGGCGAGGGTGAGCGCCGCGACGACCACGGCCGCCAGCAGGCACGTCAGCACGATCAGCAGCACATCGGGTGCGGCGAGCACGATCATGATCGATCCCCGTCGCTCGAGAACCGGTAGCCGACGCCCCACTCCGTGCGCAGGTGGACGGGGTCGCGCGGATCCTGTTCGATCTTCTCCCGGAGCCGGCGCACATGCACCGTGACGGTCGATGCCTCGCCGAAGCTCCACCCCCACGCCTCGCGCAAGAGCTCCTCCCGCCCGAGTGCTCGCCCCTCGTTGCGCGCGAGGAAGAGCAGCAGATCGTACTCGCGGCCGGTGAGGGCGATCTCCTCGCCACGCACCCAGACACGGCGACGCAGCGGATCGATCGCGAACACTCCGGCGCGCACCTCGCCCGCCGCGGCCTGGACGGCCTGCGCGCGGCGGACCAGGGCGCCGACGCGCATCGACAGCTCCCGCAGCGAGAAGGGCTTGGCAAGGTAGTCGTCGACGCCGAACTCGAACCCTTCGATGCGGTCGTCCACCTGCCCGAGAGCGGTCAGCATCATGATCGGCACATCGGAGAACGAGCGCAGGTCGCGGCAGAGCTCGTCCCCGCTGATCCCCGGCAGCATGCGGTCGACGATCACCACGTCCGGCGTCCTCTCGCGCAGGGCTGTGCGCGCCGAGACACCGTCTCCGAAACTCGACACCTCGTAGCCGTTGGCCCGCAGGTACGCGCCGACGGCCGCTCTGACGGTGGGGTCGTCCTCGACGACCACCACCTCGGTCGTCTGCTGCCCGCGTGCCTCCTGCCCCCTGGGGGTCTCCTGCTGCATGGGGTCGACACTAGTCGCGGGCTCAGCGCCGTCGGGCGGTTCCTTACGGTTCTGAAAGGTCTCCCCTATCGCCCTCCGCGCGTTCGTAGCGTTCTTCGAAGTGCGATCCGCCGCGGCCTCCGTCGCTCCGGACACACAGTCGCACGCACCGTGAACAGGAGAACCTCATGCGCAAGACCGCCTTCGCCGCCACCGCGGCCGTCACCCTCGCTCTCGCCCTCGCGGCGTGCAGCTCCCCCGCCGCCACCGAGGACACCAAGCCCTCGTCGTCGGCCTCGCAGAGTACGGATTCCGGTACCTCGACGACCGAGATGAAGATGTCCGAGAAGACCGGCACCTTCATGGGTCTGAACGAGAAGAAGGTTTCGGGCACCGTGACCGTGTCCGACGACGAGATCGCCCTGTCCGGGTTCTCGTCCGACGAGGGACCCGACCTGCACGTCTACCTCACGAACGGCACCGACGAGGCCGCGGTGTCCGCCGGCATGCTCGTGGATGCCGTCTCGTTCGACACCGCGACGCAGACCTTCGCCCTCGACGGCATCGATACGTCCGAGTACTCCTACGTCGTGATCCACTGCGACAAGGCGAAGGCCGTGTTCGGGGCAGCCGAGCTCTCATGAGCGGAGCGCGGCCGGCACGCGCCCTGGTCCTCTCGCTGCTCGGCGGCGGGGCCAGGGTGGCGGTCGGGGTGCTCTGGCTGATCGAGGGCATCCTCAAGTACCGCGCGGGGTTCGGGGCGGCCGACATCGAGCTGGTGGCACAGAGCACGGAGGGGAACCCTCGGGTGCCGTGGTTCTTCGCCCCGCTCGGGTCGTTCATGGGGACGGCGCCCGAGCTGTTCGGCGTGGTGATGCCCGCCCTCGAGGTCGCCCTCGGCGTGCTGCTGGTCGCGGGCCTGCTGACCAGGATCACCGCCTTCCTGTCGATCGGAACACTGATGCTCTACTGGAGCGCCGATCAGCTGATCGCCCAGTATCCGGCGATGGTCATGCTCTCCGCCGTCGTGCTCCTCGTCCGGGCCGCTGCACGGCTCGGAATGGATGGATGGCTTCGTGCGCGTCGCGCACAAGGCACCGAGACGACTTCAGGCCTGTGGGAGGGCTGAAGCGACGGGAGGGCTGAACGTGCCGAGAGGGGACCGGATCGCGTCGCGGAGGGGCGGGCGTCCGGGTCAGTCGCGTCGTCGCGCGCGGAAGCGTCGGCGACGCGGCTGCTCGGCAGGGGCGGGGGCCGGGCGTGCGGCACGGCGCTCGGCCCAGGCGGCCACCTCGTGATCCACGTCACGGAGGGGTGTCACGACCGGCGGACCGCCCTGAAGCTGGCGACGCGCCTCCCGCACGCGACGGTTGAAGTCCTCCAGCACGTCGCGCACATCGGACTCGCGCCCGAGCAGGTCGAGCTGGTCGTCCAACTCCCTGTCCTCGGTGCGCAGCAGGATCGCGGGCGGCCCGAGACCGGTCAGGTTCTCGGTCTGGATCTTGCGGCGGATCCACCAGTCGGGATCATGGTGGGTCCCGAGCCCTTCGAGAGGCTTGCCCGCGCCGGGGAGATCGTCGAACTCTCCGCGACGGATCGCCACCTGGATCGCCGTCTCGATGAACGCCGCAGGATCGACGGCAGCGGCGAATCCCGGTGCGGCCCCCGACTCCTCGCTCGCGTCGCCGTCCGCGCTCCCGTCGGCGTCCGCACGCTCACTCCTGCGTGCGAGGTACCGCGCCGCCGCGTCTCTGGGGTCCGTCATGATGCGCCTCCGTGACATCCGGGTCTCCTTCACCCTACGTCCATGGCAGCGGGCGAGGTCGGCGCCAGGTCATAGGCTCGGAGGATGACCGCGCGCGCCTCCCTCAACCGAGAGATCCTGAGGCTGGCTATCCCCGCTCTCGGCGCGCTGATCGCGGAGCCCGCGTTCCTGATCGTGGATGCCGCGCTCGTCGGGCACCTCGGGACCACACCGCTCGCCGGGCTCGGCATCGCAGGAGCCGTGCTCCAGACGATCGTGGGACTCATGGTCTTCCTCGCCTACTCCACGACGCCGGCCGTCGCCCGGCGCTTCGGAGCGGGGCAGCCGGGAGAGGCCGTCTCGGTGGGAGTCAACGGCATGTGGCTGGCCCTCGGGCTCGGCGCCGTGCTCGCGGTCATCGGAGCGGTCTCCTCGCCGTGGCTGGTCTCGCTGTTCGGTGCCAGCGAAGCCGTGGCCGCCCAGGCGAACGAGTACCTCGTGATCTCGATGTGGGGCCTTCCCGCCATGCTCATCGTGTTCGCCGCGACCGGACTCCTGCGCGGAATGCAGGACACCATGACGCCGCTGTGGATCGCGGGCCTCGGGTTCGGCGCGAACGCCCTGCTCAACTGGCTCTTCATCTACGGACTCGGCTGGGGCATCGCGGGCTCCGCCGCCGGCACCGTGACCGCGCAATGGGGGATGGTCGCCGCCTACGTGCTGGTCGTCCGTCGTCTCGCCACCCGGCACAGCGCCTCGCTGCGCGCACAGGGCGCGGGTCTTCGCAGCACCGCGACATCGGGCGGCTGGCTGTTCCTGCGCACCGTGAGCCTGCGCGTCGCACTGCTCGCGACCGTGGGCGTCGCCACCGGAATCGGCACGGACGAGCTGGCCGGATGGCAGATCGTCTTCACGATCTTCTCGGCCGCCGCGTTCGCGCTCGACGCCCTCGCGATCGCAGCGCAAGCGCTCATCGGCAAGGAACTCGGAGCCGGAGACGAGCAGCAGGTGCACCGTGTGCTGGCCCGCACCGTCGCTTGGGGCGCATGGTTCGGCGTGATCGTCGGCGCGCTGATCGCCGCGCTGTCGGGGGTGCTCGGCATCGTCTTCACCGGATCAGCGGAGATCGCCTCCCTCGTGCAACCGGCGCTGCTCGTGCTCGCCGTCGCCCAGCCGATCGCCGGTGTGGTCTTCGTGCTCGACGGGGTGCTCATGGGCGCGAACGACGCCCGATACCTCGCGATCGCCGGCGGCCTGAACCTCGTGCCGTTCCTCCCCGCCCTGTGGATCGTCACGGCGACGGGGGTCGACGGCACTGCGGGACTCGTGTGGCTCGCGGTCGCCTTCTTCGGCGTGTACCTGTTCGCGCGACTCGGGACTCTGGGTTGGCGGGTGCGCTCGGGGCGCTGGCTCTCCGCCACAGCCTGACACTGCACCGAACCCGGCGATCACGACTTCTCCACAACGCCCGGAATCCGCGGAATACTAGGTCTCCGCCCCCTGGCGCCCCCGACGAGGATCGAGGGACACTGAAGGGATGTTGGGGATGACGGAGCCACAGGCATGGACTCTGATCGGCGTCTTCGCCGCGGGGATGTTCGGCACGATCACACTGATCTCGACGATGTTCCTGCGCACGATGCAGAACGGATTCGAGGGCGTGCGCACGGAGATGCGGAACGAGTTCGCGAGCGTGCGCACCGAGATGAGGAACGAGTTCGCGAGTGTGCGCACCGAGACGGGCAGCGAGTTCACCGGCGTGCGCACGGAGATCCGGGCGGTGCATGAGCGCATGGATCATCTCGATCGCGACGTGAGCGCGATCTATCGCCACATCTTCGGCATCGACCGCGGCTGACCGATCACACGAGCCGGGGTCAGGCTGCGTATCTCCGGCACCACTCGTACATGATCACGGCGGCCGCGGCGCTGGCGTTGATCGAGCGCGTGGATCCGTACTGGGTGATCTCGATGTGGGCGGACGCAGCGGCGAGCGCCTCGGCTGAGAGGCCGGGACCCTCCTGCCCGAACAGCAGCACGCAGCGCTGCGGCAGATCGGCCTTGTCGACGGGTACCGCTCCCTGGACGTTGTCGACCGCGATGATCGGGACTCCTTCGGCCACAGCCCAGGCGGCGAACGTCTCGACGTCTTCGTGGTGCACGACGTGCTGGTAGCGGTCGGTGACCATCGCACCGCGCTTGTTCCAGCGGCGGCGACCGATGATGTGCACGGTGTCGGCGAGGAACGCATTGGCGCTGCGCACGATCGACCCGATGTTCATGTCGTGCTGCCAGTTCTCGATCGCGACGTGGAACGGATGCCGCCGGGTGTCGAGGTCGGCGACGATCGCCTCCATCCGCCAGTAGCGGTAGCGGTCGATCACGTTGCGGGTGTCCCCCGCCGCCAGGAGCTCAGGGTCGTACTGCTCGCCCTCCGGCCAGGCCGTCTCGCCTCCGGGCCACGGGCCCACGCCGTACCCGGGTTGGGCGATCGATCCTGTGCTCGCGTCATCCATCCCGCCAGGCTAGCGCCGCCACACGTCCGGGGATATTTAGGCCCACCGAAAAATACGCTACGGTTTCGGTGTGCCTAAAAATGCTTCTGCTCCGATGACGAACCCGACCGCTCCCCCGGCCAGGGCTCCGCGCAGTCTGTGGCTGCTCGGGCCTGCCCTCGTCGCGGGCGTCGCGTACCTGGACCCCGGCAACGTCGCCAGCAACATGACCGCAGGGGCGCAGTACGGCTACCTGCTGGTGTGGGTCGTGGTCGCGGGCAACGTGATGGCCTGGCTGATCCAGTACCTGTCGGCCAAGCTCGGGGTCGTCACCGGGCAGAGCCTCCCGGAGCTGCTGGGCTCACGGCTCACGCGCCCCTGGGCCCGCCGTGCATACTGGTTGCAGGCGGAGCTGGTCGCGATGGCGACCGACCTGGCCGAGGTCATCGGAGGCGCGGTCGCCCTCAACCTGCTGTTCGACGTGCCGCTGCTGCTCGGCGGCCTCATCACCGGCGCGGTCTCGATGATCCTGCTCACGGTGCAGAGCCGTCGCGGTGCCCGTCCGTTCGAGTTCGTCATCATCGCGCTCATGGCGATCATCACGATCGGCTTCGTCGCAGGCGTGTTCGTCGCGCCCCCCGACCCGGCGGGCGTCATCGGCGGCATGGTGCCCCGGTTCGAAGACACCGGCTCGGTCCTGCTCGCCGCCTCCATCCTCGGCGCGACGATCATGCCGCATGCGATCTACGCGCACTCCTCCCTGGCCCGCGACCGCTTCGGCGCCGCGACCGACCACATCGGCGACGAGGCCGTGCGCACCGAGGCGTCGCGCATCCGCCGCCTGCTCACGGCCACCCGCTGGGACGTGTCGATCGCCATGGTGGTCGCCGGCTCCGTGAACCTGTGCATCCTGTTGCTCGCCGCCGCGAACCTCGCGGGAGTCGAGGGCACCGACTCCCTGGAGGGCGCGCACGCCGCGCTCGCTGCCGGACTCGGGCCGGTCGTGGCGACATTCTTCGCCGTGGGTCTGCTCGCCTCAGGGCTGGCGTCGACCTCGGTGGGCGCCTACGCCGGGGCGGAGATCATGCACGGCCTGCTGCATGTGCGCATCCCCCTGCTCGCCCGTCGACTGGTCACGTTGATCCCGGCGCTCGTGATCCTCGGCATCGGCTTCGACCCGACGCTCGCGCTGGTCCTCAGCCAGGTGGTGCTGTCGTTCGGGATCCCGTTCGCACTGATCCCCCTGGTCGCCCTGACCGCGCAGCGACGCACCCTCGGCTCCTGGGTGAACAGCCGCTGGACGACGGCGGCAGGTGTGATCGCCTCCGTGCTCCTGATCGCGCTCAACGGCGCCCTGCTCTGGCTGGTGCTGACGGGCGCCTGAGCCCGGATAGGCTCGACACATGTCTGCCGAGAACGCCCGCCGCAACGTCCGCATCCTCACCTGGACCGGCTTCGCGACGGGCGTGATCGGCGCCGTGCTGATCGCTTTCCCGAAGGTCATCGACCTCGCGAGCCCGTGGGTGCAGCTCGCCCTCGGAATCGCCACACTCGTGCTGGCGTTCCGGGCACGCAAGATCGGCATGGCCGACATCGAGGACTTCGACGGCCGCCTGTCTCTGGCCGCCGCGCTCCTCGGGTTCCTCGTCGTTTTCTTCGCGGGTCAGGCCGCGTTCGGCATCCTGGTCGCCGTCGCGAACTGACCCGCGCTGACGGCACTACGCCGTGACGAATCCCGTCACCAGGTAGAGCACGAACGACAATCCGGCCGCGATCCCCGCGTAGGGCAGGATCGCGAGCATCAGATTGATCGGCTTGATGCCGATCGACCGCGACGCGAGGATGATGCCGTCGCCGTACAGGCACGTGGTGCTGCCGAGCGCCGCACCGGAGAACACGGCGGCACCCGCGAGGATCGGATCCGCTCCGAGCGCGATCGCGAGAGGGAGGACGACCGGGGTGATGACGGCGGCCAGGTCCCAGAACGATCCCGTCGCGTAGGCGTAGACGCCGCACACCGCGAACACGATCGCCGGCAGTAGGGCCGGAGTGAGCACGGGCTCGGTGACCTGGATCACGAACTCCGCCAGCTGCAGGGTGATGTTCATCTCCTGCACCATGAACGCGAGCACGGTGAGCACCATCACGAACAGCATGCTCTCGATGCCCTCGAGCGCGGCGTCCAGCACCCCGCGGATGCGGAGTCGGCGCTGCACGAGCACGATCACGATCGTCACCGCGAGAGACGCGGCGGTGCCGGCGACCACGTTGGCGTTCGTCGCGATCGTCACTCCGACGAGCACGGCCATGGCGATCAGGAATCCCCACGGCTGCGGCTTTCTCCCGGTCTCGGTCGACGTCGCGAGGGCTGTCGCCACCCGCTGCGCGGTCGAGCCGTCCGGGTCGTCCGCCTTCAGCTCGGCGAGGAGAGCCGCCCCCTCGGCCCTGCGCTCCTCGTCGGTCGTGCCGACCGGGAAGACGTCGCCATCGCGCTCGGCACGGATCGCATCGCGCTTGATCGCGCCGAACCTCGGCAGCCAGCCGACGCTCATCAGGAGGGCGACGGCCAGGGCTGCCCAGCCGAAGAAGATGAACGGGATCGCCTGCAGGTACGCCCCGAAGCCGGTGCCGCCGACGGTCACCCCCTGCGCCTCGAAGAGCCCGGAGAAGAACAGAGCCCACGTCGAGACGGGGATGAGGACGGCGATCGGCGCGGCCGTCATCTTCATGATCGCGCCGAGCTGGGTGCGCGGAACCCGGTAGCGGTCGGTGACCCGCTTCATCGATGTGCCGGTGGTGAGCACGTTGAGGTAGTCGTCGACGAACAGCACGATCGAGAGCAGGAAGGTCAGCACCAGCGACTTGCGCCGGGAGGTGACGAACCGCTCGGCCCAGTCGGCGAAATCGGTGACGATGCCCGACTTCTCGAACAGCATCATCAGCATGCCGAACAGCGCGACGATCAGCAGCAGCCACTGCGCCGTCTCGTTGGAGAGGGCTGTGCCGGTGTACTCGACCCAGACGTCGAAGCCGCCCCAGCCGCCGAGGATCAGCGCCCCGGCGACGGTTCCGCAGAAGAGGGCGAACAGGGTGCGTCTGGTGGCGACCGCGACGATCAGGATCACCACGATGGGCAGGAGCGCGAGAGCGCCGAATTCGGGCATGGGGGTCACCTCAGTGTGAAGGAGTGTGGAGGATGCGGGCGCGAGGGGGCGGCGAGCCGGGGTCAGGGCTCGACGCCGCCGACGACCGTCCCCTGTACGGGAAGGTCGGGGAGGTCGTCCGGGGAGACGTGCAGCGGGTTCTCCGCCCACACGGCGTAGTCGGCCTTGAACCCGGGGGCGATGCGGCCGAGGTCGGCATCTCCCTGAGCCAGGGCGGCGCCCACGGTGTAGCCGTGCAGCGCCTGGTACGGGGTGAGCACCTGGTCGGGCTCGAACACGGGCGCATCAGGGTCACCGGGCCGCCGGCGCAGCATCGACCATGCGAGGCCGATACGAGCATCGTTGTGCGCGATGGGCCAGTCCGACCCGAGGGCGAGAGGGGCTCCCGCATCCCAGTAGTCGCGCACCCGCCACGCGCGCGCGGCACGCTCGGGTCCGAGCCGGTGCGACCAGTCGTCCGAGCCGTCCGCCTTGCGCCACTGCATGTGCAGGGGCTGCATCGAGGCGGTGATCCCGGCGGCGGCGATGCGAGCGACATCGCGGTCGGTCGTCGTCTCGAGGTGCTCGATACGATGCGGGGCGCCGGAAGCGCTGCGTACGCCGGCCGCGAGGTACGCGTCGACGACCTCGCCCACCGCCCGGTCGCCGATCGCGTGCGTCGCGACCTGGAACCCGGCCTCGGTGTATCGGCGCACGGTGCGGCCGTACGCGGCCACGTCCTTCCAGAACGGCTCCAGTCCCTCGCCGGCGGAATCGGGCGCGTGCAGCCAGGCGGTCCCCGTCTCGACCACGCCGTCGGCGTAGAGCTTGACCGATCCGCCCCGCCAGCGCTCGCCGCGTCGGTCCCGCATCCGCAGGTTCTCGATCGTCCGTTCCTCGTCGAAGCCGGGCTCGTGGTCGATCGCCGAGACGATGCGGACGGGAAGACCCGGACCCTGCTCCAGAGCATCGAGCAGATCGAGCGTGGCGAAGCCGCCGTCCATGATCGTGCCGCCGGTGAGTCCGGAGTCGCGCAGTCCGCGCAGCAGGTCGTGCCCGATGGCAAGGCTCTGCTCACGGGTCCGGGCGGGCGCGCTCAGACGTACCGGCTCGTAGGCGCCGAGTTCGCGCAGCTCCCCTGTGGGGTGGCCGTCGGCATCGACGACCACGCACGACGAATCCTCGAACGCGCGTGCGCCGGTGATGCCCGCCCGGGCCAGGCCGGCGCGGCTGGCGAGAGCGGTGTGCCCGTCGAACACGATGAGCAGCGCCGGGAGTCCGCGCACCGCGTCCTCGATCGCGGCGGCGGTCATCGGCAGGTCGTGGAACACGTCGTAGTCGAGATTCCAGCCGCGCACCCACGGGTCCGCATCTTCGGCGAGCGCGCGGTCGGCCTCGACGCGAAGGGCGGCGAGCAGCGCCGCCCCGGTGGTCAGACCGCCGAGGTCGATGCCCGCCGTCAGCTCGATCCCCTGGATCGGATGCAGGTGCGCGTCGATGAGGCCAGGCGTGACGGCCGCTCCACCGAGATCGCGTACGCGCGTGCGAGGTCCGCGCAGCTCTCGGACCAGCGCATCGTCCCCGACCGCGAGGAAGCGCCCTTCGCGCACAGCGAAGGCTGTGGCGAACGGGCGGCGCGGGTCCATCGTCACCACGCGTGCGCCGGTGACAATGGTGTCGGCGTCGAAACCGGTCATGACTGTGCCTTCGTCCGTTGAAGAGTTCAGTATTGAAAGAGTTTCAATAAAATACCAGACACCTGAGCAGAATCGAGCACGATGACGAAATCTCCGCGCAGCGTCGGGCGGCCGTCGACCCAGGTGCTCACCGAGGAGCGCATCCTCAAGGCCGCGTTCCGGCTGAGCGCCCAGCGCACGCCGCGACAGTTCACCATGACCGCACTCGCGGAATCTCTCGGTGTGCGCACCTCCGCGCTCTATCACCACTTCGCCAACCGGGACGCCGTGATCCGGGCCATGCGCGGGCAGGTCAGCCGTGCGCTCGTCTCCCCCGTCCTCCACGAGCTGCCCGTCGAGGACGCACTGCTCACCTGGGCGCACAGCTACCGCGACGCCGCGATCGCCGCACCGGAGGCCATGGTGATGCTCGCCACCTCGCCGATCGATGCCGACGAAGGCTCGTTCGCCGACTACGACCAGATCGCACGCCTGCTCGCGCACGACGGGTGGCCCACCGAGACCATCGTGGACGCCATCGTGGCACTGGAGTCGTTCATCATCGGCTCCGCGCTGGACGCCCTCGCCCCCGCCGATAACATGGCACCGGGAGAGCTCGCCCCGCAGTTCCCGACCTTCGCCGAGGCCGAGGCCGCCAGGGCCCGGCTCAGCACCGACCCCGCCCGCCGCACGTTCGAGATCGGGGTGCGGGCGCTCATCCACGGACTCACCGCATGGGCGCGCGAGAGCACCACGTAGGCTGGGCGGGTGGCATCCCCTGCAGCTGACGACTATCTGAAGACCGTCTACGCGCATACCGAGTGGCAGGACGCACCGATCACCCCCTCGGTGCTGGCCGCGAAGCTCGGTATCGCGCCGTCGTCGGTCACCGAGATGGTGAAGAAGCTCGCCGCCGCCGGACTCGTCTCGCACGTGCCCTACGGAGCGGTGCGATTGACCGAGGCAGGGACGAAGCGCGCGCTGGCCATGGTGCGTCGGCACCGCCTGGTCGAGACCTGGCTGGTGCAGGAGTTCGACTACGGCTGGGACGAGGTGCACGACGAGGCCGAGGTGCTCGAGCACACCATCAGCGACCGGCTGCTGGAGGGCATCGATGCGCGCCTGGGACGCCCCCGCTTCGACCCGCACGGCGACGCGATCCCGGACGCCGAGGGCCGCATCGAACGCGCTCCGTTCGTGCTGCTCGCCGATGCCCCGGTCGGACACGTCGGCCGCGTGCTGCGGGTGAGCGACCAGGACCCCGAGGTGCTCCGCGCCGTCGAAGCTGCCGGGATCGCCGTGGGCGTCGAGGTCGAGGTGACCGACGGCGGCTTCTCCGTCGGTGGCGCGGAGGCCGAGGTCGCGCACGCCGCCGACGCGATCTGGCTCACGGCCTGACGCCGGAAAGGTGCGGCCCCTAGGCTGTGCACATGGCAAAACGTGACGACATCGAATGCTGGCTCACCGACATGGACGGCGTGCTCGTCCATGAGAACGACGCCATCCCCGGAGCATCCGAACTGCTCGCCGGATGGGAGAGCGCCGGCATCCCGTACCTGGTGCTCACCAACAACTCGATCTTCACCGCACGCGACCTGTCCGCACGCCTGCGCATCAGTGGTCTGCATGTGCCGGAGGAGCGCATCTGGACCTCGGCGCTCGCGACAGCCGACTTCCTGAAGCAGCAGCTCCCCGGCGGCTCGGCCTTCGTGATCGGCGAGGCCGGCATCCTCACCGCCCTGCACGACGCCGGCTTCATCATGACCGAGACGAACCCGGACTTCGTGGTGGTCGGCGAGACGCGCAACTACTCCTTCGAGGCGATCACGAAGGCGATCCGGCTCATCATCGGCGGCGCACGCTTCATCGTGACGAACCCCGACGCCACGGGCCCGAGCACCGACGGTCCACTGCCGGCCACCGGAGCCATCGCCGCCCTCATCACGAAGGCCACGGGCAAGGAGCCCTACGTCGTCGGCAAGCCGAACCCCATGATGTTCCGCTCGGCGCTGAACAAGATCGGCGCGCACTCGAAGCGAACGGGCATGATCGGCGACCGCATGGACACCGACGTCGTCGCCGGCATCGAGGCGGGCCTGCACACCGTGCTGGTGCTCACCGGGATCAGCGACCAGGCCGAGATCGAGAAGTACCCGTTCCGCCCCGACGAGATCGTGCAGTCGGTGGCCGACCTGCTGCCGCGGATCACCGAGACGATCACGACGGTGAAGCCGGGCAAGACGAAGAAGTAGCCCGTGGGCGCGCTGGACGAGGGGGAACGGTTCCGGGCCGCTGATGCGGCGGCGTGGCGCGCCTGGCTCGAGGAGAATCACGAGCGCACGGCGGGGGTCTGGCTGCTGAGCGTGCGCGGGGCGTCGGACGGCGTCGGCTACGAGGATGCCGTCCGTCAGGCGCTCTGCTTCGGATGGATCGACGGCCCCGTGCGCGTGTTCGGCGACGGGACGGACGACCGCGCCAACGGGCAGTGGTTCTCGCCGCGGCGTCCCGGCAGCGGGTGGGCGGCCACCAACAAGGCGCGCATCGCCGAACTGGAAGCGGCAGGAATGCTCGCACCCGCCGGCATCCGAGCGCTGGAGACGGCGAAGGCCAACGGCTCGTGGACCGTGCTCGACGGACCGGAGGCGGGTATCGAGCCGGACGAACTCACCACCGCGCTCGATGCTCTGCCCGTCGCGCGCGCGAACTGGGACGCATTCCCGAAGTCGGTGAAGAAGTTCGGACTCACCCACATCGCGATGGCCAAGAGACCGGAGACCCGGGCGGCGCGCATCGCCAAGATCGTGGCGGACGCTGCGGAAGGGAGACGCCCATGAACCAGAGCGACCTGCTGTTCCTCGTGATGTTCGTGATCCTGCTGTCGACGCTGACGGTCTTCATCGTGCAGTTCGTCCGCTCCCGTCGGCGCGGCCCCGGCGACGACGACCGCGCCGGCTGGTGGGAAGGCCCCTGGGACGACGACGACCGTAAGCGCTGAACCTGCGGTCGTCGACGACGGCGGTGGTCGACGACCGAGCGCGATCAGGACGCCAGAGACGCCCCGGGGATCGCGGCGAGAAGCTCTCGCGTGTACGGGTGCTGCGGGGCATCGAAGATGCGCTCGGGGGTGCCGCTCTCGACCACGACACCGCGCTGCATGACGTGCACCTCGTCGGAGATCATGCGCACCACCGCGAGGTCGTGGCTGATGAAGAGATAGCTGAGCCCGAGCCGCTTCTGCAGGTCGGCGAGCAGGTCGAGGATCTGCGCCTGCACCAGCACGTCGAGGGCCGACACCGCCTCGTCCAGCACCACCAGCTCGGGTTCGAGAGCGAGTGCCCGGGCGATCGCCACGCGCTGACGCTGCCCTCCGGAGAGCTCATGCGGCAGTCTTTCGGCCATGGCCGCGGGCAGGGCCACCTGCTCCAGCAGCTCGAGCACGCGCGAGTGCCGGGTGGACGCGGTGCCGATGCGGTGCACGCGCAGGGGCTCGGCGATCGACTGCTCGACCGTGTAACGCGGGTCGAGCGAGGCGTAGGGGTTCTGGAACACGGGCTGCACGCGACGGCGCAGGGCGAACAGCTCTTTGCGCCGGAGCGTGGTCAGGTCGAGCCCGTCGAACAGGATCGACCCCGACGTGGCATCCTCGAGGCCGAGCACCATGTTCGCCGTGGTCGACTTGCCGGATCCCGACTCGCCCACGATCGAGACCGTCGTGCCGCGGCGGATCTCGAAGCTGACCCCGTCGACGGCGGTGAACGTCTCGGGCTCCCCCGGCTTGGGCGCGCGCAGGGCGAACTCCTTGCGGAGGTCGCGGATCTCGACGAACGGTGTACCCGTGGAGGTCTCGCGCTGCGGCAGGGCGTCACGGTGCGAGGCGAGGCTCGGAGCCGCGGCGAGCAACTGCTTGGTGTACTCGTGCTGCGGGGCGCCGAGCACCTGGGCGGAGGTGCCCTCCTCGACCACACGACCGCGGAACATCACCACGATGCGGTCGGCGCGCTCGGCGGCGAGGGCCAGGTCGTGCGTGATCAGGAAGACCGCAGTGCCGAGTTCGTCGGTGAGCGAATCGAGCTGGTCGAGGATGCGGCGCTGCACGGTCACGTCGAGCGCAGAGGTGGGCTCGTCGGCGATCAGCAGGCGCGGCTTGCAGGCCAGGCCCATCGCGATCAGGACACGCTGACGCATGCCGCCGGAGAACTCGTGCGGATACTGGTGCGCGCGCTGCGCGGCATCGGCGATCCCCACCATCTCCAGCAGCTCGACGACCCGTGCCTTGGTGGCGTCGCCGCGCGTGTACCCGTGCACCTCGAGCGCTTCGCCGATCTGCTCGCCCACGCGCATGAGCGGGTTGAGGTTCGACATCGGATCCTGCGGCACGAGCCCGATCCCGGCGCCCCTCAGCGAGATCATCGCGTTCTCGGGCAGATCGGTCAGCTCACGACCGTCGAAGCGGATGCTGCCGGCCGTGATCACGCCGTTCTCCGGCAGCAGACGGTTGACCGCGGCCGCAGTGGTCGACTTGCCCGACCCCGACTCCCCCACGACCGCCACGGTCTCACCTGCGGCGATGTCGATGGTGACGTCGCTGACCGCGGTGACCAGCTCGGAACCGGTCCGGAAGGCGACGGCGAGGCCGCTGATGCTCAGCACGGGCTCGGTGGTGCTCATGGGGTACTCGTTCCTTCAGTGTCGAAAGCGTTGTCAGAAGCGTTGTCAGAAGCGTTGTTGCCGGGATCGGTGCCGCCGGGCAGGAGCGCAGGGAGCGCTGCGCGCCACAGCGTCTCGGTCGGCACGGGTTCGGAGGCGAAGAGTCGGTTGGTCAGCAGCACCGCGGACGTACCGGTCCCCGGCACGATCCCGAGCGCGCATCCGGTGAAGCCGGGATGCCAGAGCATCCGGGTGGGCCGACCGGCGACGGCCACCGTGTCGCTGCGCCACCCCAGTGCCTGGCCGGTGTCGGGGCCGTCTCGGAACAGCTCGGCCACGGCATCCGGCTCCCAGAGCTCCGGGTGCCGTTCGGGTGCGGCGAGCGCGGCACCGAGGGCCAACAGGTCGTCGGCGGTGCTGAAGAACCCCGCATGCCCGGACACGCCACCGAGGGCGTGGAAGCAGTTCCCGTCGTTCACGACACCGCTGATCTCGTCGGTGCGCCAGGCGAAGTCGGTGTCCGCGGTGAGCACGGGGTACGGCACTCCGGTCGCGACCATTCGGCGCTCGGCGGCATCGCCGACAGCGGAGGAGGCGACGGGCTGACCGACGGGACCGTAGCCGGTGCGGGTGAGACCGAGCGGCGCGGTGACGAGTTCCCGCACTGCGGCGTCCAGGGGCTGTCCGGCGATCGCGGCGATGATTCGACCGAGCAGCATGAATCCCAGGTCGGAGTAGTGTCGACCTTCGTCGAGGGCGTATCGGAGCGGGATCGCGTCGATCGCCCTCGCCGGATCCCCGGCATGCGCGCGGTCGAGGTACAGCGGCTGCCACTCCCAGAGACCGGCACGGTGCTGCAGCAGGTGGCGGACGGTCGTCCCGGGCGCGCAGGCGGTGCCGGGGACGAAGCGGTCGACCGGGTCGTCGAAGCCCAGCTCGCCGCCGCTGACCAGCCGGAGGACCGCGGTGGTGGTCGCGGCGACCTTCGACACCGAGGCGATGTCGAAGGCGGTGCCGGTGGTCATAGCGGTCCCGGCGAGGTCGGCCAGACCGCCGGCGGCGACATCCCGCCCGGCGTCCGTGATGACACCCGCGACGACGCCGCGCGGGGCGGAGGGTGCGGCCAGGACCACGGAGACCGCTGCGTCGGCGCTCATGCACTCACCCCTGCTCCCGTGGAGAGGTCGAGGAGGATCTCCGACTCTTCGGCGACGAGACCCGTGATGCCGATGCCGTTCCCCCTGCCGAGGTCGATGCCGAGTTCGATGCCGAGGTCGATGCCGAGATCGAGCTCATCCCGGGTCAGCGCGACTCCGCCGGTCACCGGCGAGCTCTGCAGCCAGAACGCCGCGTCCAGATCGTGCACGACATCCGGGGCGACGGCGGCCGCGAGATGGGCGGCGGCGCTCACTCCGACGTGCGACTCCATCATGCAGCCGATCACGAGGCCGAGTCCGGCCGCACGCGCAGCCTCAGCGGCAGCGAGCGCCTCGGCGAGACCGCCGGTCTTGGCGAGCTTGATGTTCACGAGGTCGGCGGCACCGCGGTCGGAGATCCGACGCACATCGCGCGCCGTACGCACCGACTCGTCGGCCATGATCGGGGTGTCCACCGCGTCGGTCACGGCGGCGAGCGCGTCCAGGTCGTGCGCGGCGACCGGCTGCTCGACCAGCTCGACCCCGAACCCCGCGTCCTCTGCGGCACGGATGATGCGGATCGCCGTCTCGGCGTCCCAGGCCTGGTTCGCGTCGACGCGCAGCGTGATCTCGGGCCCGACCGCGGCGCGGACGGCACGGAGTCCGGCGACGGTGTCGTGCGCGGCGGAGGCCTTGATCTTGAGGCAGCCGAAGCCGGCGATGACGTGCTCCTCGGAAAGCAGCGCCAACGCCGACGGCTCCCCCGCGGACAGGGTCATGTCGGTGCGGATGCGCGACGGTCTTGAGGAGTTGTGCACGGCAGCGGGGCTGCGAGAGAGGTCGGCGACGAGCGACGATCCCCGCTGCCGGGCGGCGAGGTCGGCGACGGCGCACTCGACCGCGCTGCGGGCGGCGACATTGCCCCAGACGGACCGTGCGATGTCGGCTGCGATCCCTGCGTCATCGGCGCGACGGCCGAGGACGACCTCGGAGAGCGGCCCCGCCACGGCAGCGGCCACGCTCGGCGGGCTCTCCCCCGTGACACGCCAGCTCGTGGCGGCCTCCCCGTATCCGTGGCGACCGTCGGCATCCGTGACCTCGACGAGCACGACGTCGAGGTGGTCGGTGCGGCGCACGGCCGTGACGAAGGGGCGCACCAGGGGCGACGAAACCCGGAGCACGCGGAGACCCACCACGGCGTTCGATCCCGCGCTCATGCCCACTCCTTGCGCATACGCTGCTCCGGCTCGCCGAACTCCGGCTGCGTGCGGGTGGCCCCGTCTGCGTGCCAGCCCTTCGACTCGTAGAACCCGATCGAGGGGGCATTGGCCGCGAACACCCAGAGCGTCGCCGCCTCGGCCCCCGCCGCCCGCAGGTCGTCGGACGCGCGCGCCAGCAGTGCGCCGCCGATCCCGCCGCCGTGGGCTCGGGGCGAGACGTACAGCGAGTGCACGGCCCCGTCCACACGGTCGTCGTCTGCGGTGGTGTCATCACCGGTGGTGTCGTCACCGGTGGGGGCGGCGTAGCGGGTGATCCCGACGATCTCGCCCTCGCGTTCGGCCAGCAGCACGACGCCCCGCGGGTCGGCGAGCACCCGACGCCACAGCGCTTCCGCCCGCTCGTCGGTCATCGCATCGATCGCCGCATCCGAGAGCACGCCGCGATAGCTCTCCCGCCAACAGGCGAGGAACACGCCGAGCACCCCGGACAGGTCATCCGGGGTGGCTGGGCGCACCTGGAGACTCACGATGCCGGGGCCTCCGTGAGCACGAGGGAGTCGATCGACGCGACGGGCTCCGGCATCTGCAGCGGGCCGACGCCCGGCGTGATGGCGCCGAGGATCCGGGGCTCGCGCGCTCCCGTGCCGCCGGGGACGATCGCGGGCACGCCGTGCATCGTGGACCAGCCGATCAGCGCCAGGAGGATCGCCTCCTTGCTGTCGGCCGCAGCCCCCAGCTCGTCCGCCAGCACGACCTCGGTCCCGGGGAGCGCGGCGCGCAGCCCCTCGAGGATCAGCGGGTTGCGGCAGCCGCCACCTGACACGGCGAGGAATCCGATCCCGGCAGCTTCCACGTCGCGCGCGACCGTGCGCACCGTGAGCT
This sequence comes from Microbacterium sp. Beta, assembly GCF_005502545.1. Classification (NCBI taxonomy): domain Bacteria; kingdom Bacillati; phylum Actinomycetota; class Actinomycetes; order Micrococcales; family Microbacteriaceae; genus Microbacterium; species Microbacterium sp. Beta. Next base: position 36,121 of record NZ_SCOG01000007.1, on the reverse strand, counting down.
CTGTGAGGGTGCGCACGACGTCGGCGACCGCGAGCTCGCGGCCCTGCGCTGCCAGGTGCTCGTGCACGTAGCCGAGGTGGAAGTGCTCCTTGCCGGTGCTCTTCGGCGGCGTGAGCGCGTAGTACGGGTCGTCGAGCAGCGCGGCCAGGAGCGCCTCATCGACCTGTCCGGTGCGGGCGATCGCGGCGTCGTCGTCGTAGCCGAGCGGATTGAGGCCGTGCTCCACGATGACCGCGTCGACCAGCGCGTTCGCCGGTCCGATGTCATAGGCGACCAGGCCGTCGGGCCGCACCACGGTCATGTTCGAGATGCCACCCAGGTTCAGCGCCGCCGAGACGCCGGCGCGGCCGCGCAGCAGCAGCTCGTCCAGGAACGACACCAGCGGAGCTCCGTGTCCGCCCGCGGTGATGTCGCGGATACGGATGTCGGACACCACGGGCACGCCGACCTTCTCGGCGATCCAGGCGGGCTGACCGATCTGCAGGGTGCCGAGCGCGTGGGCGCCGTCGACCCAGTGGTACACGGTCTGACCGTGCGAACAGACCGCATCGACGCCGCCGACCTCTGCGGCGATGTCGGCGGCGACCTCGGCGAACGCCTGGCCGATGAGCGTGTCGAGCTCGGCGACCTCGGCAAGGGTGGTCTGCGCCGGCGGCAGTGCCGCGATCAGCCGTGCCCGCAGCTCGGGCGCATAGGGCACGCTCGTCGCCGCGAGCACTCTCCCGCGCAGATCCACGCCGTGGTCGGTGAACCCTCCGCTGGTCGTGAAGTCGACGACGGCGGCATCGATCCCGTCGTGCGAGGTGCCGGAGATCAGTCCGAGGACGCGCATCAGTTCTCCTCCAGTGCGGTGCGCAGCCGACCATCGGCCGCGTCCAGTCGTGCGGTGGCCGCGGCGAGGTCCTCACCGCGGCGGATCATGATCGACGCGAGCTTCACGTCATAGGCCGCGGCCTCGAGGGCGGCGACGGCGGCGGGGCGGTCGACGTCCGCGATGGTCTGCACCATCCGGATCGCCCTCTCGCGCAGCTTGTGGTTGGTGGCCTTCACATCCACCATCAGGTTGCCGTAGGCCTTGCCGTTCCGGACCATCGAGATGGTCGAGAACATGTTGAGCACGAGCTTCTGCGCGGTACCCGACTTGAGACGGGTGGAGCCGGAGAGCACCTCCGGACCGACCTCGACCTCGATGCCGTGTTCGGCGGCGGCACTCAGCGCGGTGTCGACGTTGCACGACAGGCCGATGCTGAGCGCTCCGCGCTCGCGTGCCCGGCGCACTGCCGCGATCACGTACGGCGTGCGTCCGCTGGAGGCGATGCCGATCACGGTGTCGAGCGGACCGATCCCCGCCGCGTCGATGGCCGCAGCTCCCGCCTCCGCGTCGTCTTCCGCACCCTCGACCGGGTTCACGATCGCACCCGGACCGCCGGCCATGATCGCGAACACGAGCTCAGGCGGGGTGCTGAACGTGGGTGGGCACTCGGAGGCATCGAGCACGCCGATGCGTCCGGGAGTTCCTGCGCCGACGTAGACCAGGCGTCCGCCCTGCGCCATGCGGGCGGCCGTCGCCTCGATCGCCGGCACGATCTGCGGCAGAGCGCGTTGCACCGCGGCCGGCACCGTCGCATCCGCCTCGTTCATGGTCTGCGCGAGCTCGGCGACGCTCATCCGGTCGAGCTCCGCGTAACGGGGGTCGCTGGCCTCGGTGGCCAGTGCGCCGAGATCCTCCATGGTCATCGCTTTCCTCTGTTCCGAGGGTCGAGGCTGTCGCGCAGGCCGTCGCCGAGCAGGTTCAGACCGACGACGAGGAGCACGACGATCACGCCCGGCGCGATCATCGTCCACGGGGCGATCGTGACGAGCGTCCGCGCCTCGAAGATCATCGACCCGAGCGAGGGCGCCGGCGGCGGCGTGCCGAGTCCGAGGAAGCTCAGCGAGGCCTCGGTCAGCACAGCCCACGAGAGGGAGAGGGTGACCTGCACGATGATGATCGAGGTGATGTTCGGCAGCACGTGTCGGAACATGGTGGCCATGCGGCTCTGCCCCGTGCTCTTGGCCGCCCTGACGTACTCCACCTCGCGCAGCGACAGCACGGGTCCGCGCGTGACGCGGATGAAGATCGGCACGTAGACGATCGCGATGGCCACGGCGATGGTGAACCAATTGCGGTCGAACACGGACGCCAGCGACAGGGCGAGCAGCAGCGGCGGGAAGGCGAACAGCACGTTGGTGATCGCGGTGATCGCCCCGTCGGAGAACCCGCGGTAGAACCCGGCGATGAGTCCGCAGACCGTGCCGACGACGGTCGCGAACGCCACGGCGACCACGGAGATGAGCGCCGAGTTGGCGACGCCGGCTGCGACGCGCGAGAACACGTCACGGCCGAACTGGTCGGTGCCGAACCAATGCACGGCGGACGGCGGCTGCAGACGGGACGGCGGATCCTGCGCGAGCGGATCGAACGGCAGCAGGCCGAACGCCGAGACGAGGCTCAGCACCGCGAGCAGCACGACGATGATGAGGCCGGCGAGACCGCTGCGGCTGCGCAGCAGGAGACGCACGCGCTCCATGGTGCGCCCGCCGCCGGGCGCGATGGTCGGAGTCTGAGAGATGTCGGTCATGCGGCACGCACCCGAGGATCGATGACCCGGTAGAGCAGGTCGGTGAGCAGGTTGACGATGACGAAGGCGAGGGCGATCACGAGCACGGTGCTCTGCACGAGCGCGTACTCCTTCTGCTGGATGCCCAGCAGCACCTGGCGTCCGATGCCGGGGAGCGAGAAGATCTGCTCCACCACGACCGCACCTCCGAGGAGGTAGCCGAACTGCAGACCGGTCATCGTGACGATCGGCACCAGGGCATTGCCGAGCACATGGCGCACCTGCAGTCGACGTGGGGGCACGCCCTTCGCCCTGGCGGTGCGGATGAAGTCGTTGGAGCGGATCTCGAGCACCGCGGTGCGGGTCGTGCGCATGATCGGCGCGGCGATGCCGAAGCCGAGCACGATCGAGGGCAGCAGCATCTGCTGCAGGTTCAGCAGCGGGTCCTCGAAGAGCGTCGCGTACGCCTGCCCGTTGGGGTTGAATCCGAACGACTGGGCGAGGATGGCGAGCAACGCGGTGCCGAGCAGGAACGCGGGGATCGAGAGACCGGCGAGACCCACCACCTGTCCGACGCCGTCGCGGAACGAGTCGGGCTTCGAGGCGGAGAGCATGCCGAGCGGGATGCCGATGGCCAGCGCGATCACGATCGAGATGATCGCGAGCTCGAACGTCACGGGCAGGGCTGCGGCCGTGAGGTCGAGGACGCTCGTCTGTGCCCGGGAGGAGAATCCGAGGTTGCCCGTGAAGATGTTGCCGAGCCAGGAGAAGAACTGCACGATGAGCGGCTGGTCGAGGCCGTAGTACGACTCGAGGGCGGCGCGCTGCGAGGGCGTGAGCGCGGCTGCCTCGGTGCCGAGGCCGGAGCTGATCTGGTCGCCGGGGATGGCGCGCAGCATCAGGAAGACGAAGATGGCGACGCCGAGGAGCGTGCCGAGGGCTGCGAGGATGCGTCGCAGCACGCTGTTGCGGAGGAGCTGTCTGAACATGCGCGTGTGTGGGTGCCTGTCGTCGGGGAAGGAGGGGGCGCGGGGCGGCCGCGCCCCCTCGATCCGCTACTTGATGGAGGTGGTCCGCAGGTACTGCAGCGAGCCGTTCACCATCGGGACGAAGCCGTCGACGGTCGACGCGGTCGCCGTGTAGGTGTAGCTCGTGAACAGCCAGATCCACGCCGCGTTGTCCTCGAGGTTCTCGGAGACCTGCGCGTAGATGTCCTTGCGCTTGTCGGGGTCGGCCGTCTGGCGTCCCTCCGCGAACAGCGCGTCGAGCTCGGGCGAGGAGTAGCCGGCGACCTTGTTCAGGTTTCCGGTGCTGGTGAAGTAGCGGCCGTACATGCCATCGGGGTCGGGACGACCGCCGTTGAGGGCGACCGCGGCATCGAAGTCGGCCGCGATCCAGCGGTCGACGAACGCACCGGACTCGAGCACCTCGAGGTCGAGGGTGATGTCGGCGTCGGCCAACTGCGCCTTCAGGTTCTGCGCCTCGTTCACCGAGGTGGCGTACTCGCCCTGGGAGACGATCGTCTTGATGGTGACGCCGTCCTCCTTGCCCGCCTTCTTCAGGTACTCGGCGGCCTTGTCGAGGTCGCGCTCCGGGCAGGGGCGTGCATCGGGGTCGGACTTGTATGCGGGAGAGGTGATGGGGCCGGTGACCTCGCCCTCGCCGAGGGCTGCGGTGTCGAGCACCTCCTGGCGGTCGATCGCGCACTGGATGGCGAGGCGGACGTTCACGTCGGCGAGGTCGCCGCGCTGCGCGTTCAGCTGCAGGGCGTGGTAGCTCAGCTGCGGGGTCGTGGCGACCTCGACGTTGGCGCCCTCCGCGGTCTGTGCGACGAGCGGGTCGTCGAACACGGCCAGCTGCACATTGCCGGACTGCATCGCCGAGACGATCGACGACTCGTCGGGGATCACGCGGAACTCGACGGTGTCGAGCAGTGCGGCGTCACCCCAATAGTCGTCGTTCTTGGCGAGCGTGAGCGACTGGCTGGCCTTGCGGTCATCCAGGATGAAGGGCCCGGTGCCGTTGGGCGTGGTGTTCAGACCCTCCTCGGTGTCGTCCGAGGACAGCATCGCCATGTTGATCACGGCGAGGTTGGCGGGCAGGGCGGCGTCCGGAGCGCTGAGCGTGAGGGTGACGGTGTTCTCGTCCGTGGCCTCGACCGCGGTGACGGAGGCGAGAGAGCTGCGCGCGACGGCAGCCGTGGCCTCGGCCGCGATCGCGTCGAGCGAGTACTTCACGTCTTCCGAACCGAACGTGCTGCCGTCGGCGAACGTGACGCCCTCGCGCAGGTGGAAGGTCAGGGTGAGGCCGCCTTCGGAGACGTCCCACGACTCGGCGAGGCCGGGGACCACGTTCAGGTCCTCGTCGAACTCGGTCAGCGTGCCGTAGAGGTTCTGCAGCACGTTGACGGCCTGGAACTGGGTGGCTTTCCAGGGGAACAGGGTGTCGGGGTCGCTGGTGACGCCGATGACGAGGTCGCCTCCGGCAGCGCCTTCTGAGGGCTTCGGGTCGGATGCGGGTGCGGAGCACCCGGTGATGACGAGGGCGAAGGCGAGGCCCGTCGCCGTGAGAGCGCCGAGTGACGCCCAGCGTGCTGTGCTCATTGCTGGATCCTCCTGAGTGTGACGGCCGCCGTGGCGTCGGGTCAGGCGCTGTTGCCTGCCGCCCCGTGAACGTCGTCGGTCTTGGTTGGTACCAAAAGTACACGAACGTCACTACTGATGTAACAGAAGTTCCTCTACTGTTATGAACAGTGATCGGAGACCCCATGCCTCATGAAGCCGCCCGCGACGAAGCCGGCGCACACCCCGTGCTCGTCCGCATGCGGGCGATCCGCCCCGAGCTGCGTCCGAGCGAGCAGCGCATCGCCGATCTCTTCCTCTCCGACCCCGGGGGAACCGCGGGCCTCTCGGTCGCCGAGCTCGCCCAGCGCTGCGACACGTCCACCACCTCGGTCGTCCGGTTCTGCAAGCGCCTCGGCTACGAGCACGTGCGGGAACTCCGCAATCACGTGCTGCGCGACGTCGAGCGCGAGACCTTCGACACGGCCGCGCTGCCCGCCGTCTCCGGAGACATCGATCGCAACGACACCCTGACCGACATCGTCGCGAAGGTCTCTCTCGCCGAGACCCTCTCCCTCGCCGACACCGCCAAGGTGCTCGACACCGAATCGCTGCGCGCATCCGTCGACGCCATCACCTCGTCGACCAGGGTCGACATCTTCGGTGTCGGCGCCAGCTCCATCGTGGGGCTCGACCTGCAGCGCAAGCTCACGCGCATCGGGCGCACCGCTCTGGAGTGGTCTGACCCGCATGCCGCCTGGACCTCGGCGGCGACACTCGGGCCGGGCAACGTCGCGATCGCGGTCTCCCACACCGGCGCCACGACCGACACCATCGAGTTCCTGCTGCTGGCCCGTCAGGCGGGAGCGACCACCATCGCGATCACCAACCACGCCGGCGCTCCGCTGGCCGATCAGGCCGACATCGTGCTCACGACCGCCGCGCGCGAGACCGGCTTCCGCTCCGGAGCTCTCGGCAGCCGGATCGCCCAGCTGATGGTGGTCGACTGCATCTTCATCGGTGTCGCCCAGTCGAACTACGACCGCTCGATGGAGGCGCTGCGCGACACCTTCGCCGCCGTGCACCGCGTGCGGACGAGCGGGGCGTGATCGACGACGCCCGACGCGCACGGGCCGGGCTGTTCACCGCCTTCGCGGGACTCGGCGTCACGGCCGCCTTCCTGCCGGCGATCCTGCCTTCCGCCGAACGGGCGATGGCGGCCGACCTCAGCGTCGCGGTGCCCGCACTGTTCGCCGGGCTCCTCGTCGGAGTGCTGGTGTCCGGGCCGTTGCTGATGCACCGGCCGCCGCGCAGCGCTCTGATGTTCGGCAGCGCGCTCCAGGCCGCTGCCATCGTCGTGGTGGCTCTGGCCGGCACGCCCGCCGTGTTCACCGCCGCTGCCGTCGTCGCGGGGCTGGGATTCGGACTGGTGGAGGCCTCGGGATCCGTGGCGGCGAAGTCCGTGGCCGTCGGCAGCGCGACGGGTCTGCTCAGCGCCCTCCTCGGCACGGTCGCCGTGAGCGCGGCCGTCACGCCACTGCTTGTCGCCGCCGGATCCGACATCCGGCCGGTGCTCGGAGTGCTGGCACTCGTACCCCTCCTGACCGTCGTGATGCTCGCAGGGCCGGCGACCGCCTTCACGCGCTCCGAGAAGCCGACCCATCGCGATGCGCGTGGCCTGCTCGCGCTGCTCCCGTTCGCGGTGGCGCTGCCGCTCTACGTCGGCGTGGAGACCGTACTCTCGGGGTGGTCGGCCGTGATCCCGGCACGGACGCTCGCGCTCGACCCCGGTGTGGCGGCCCTGGGGACCTCGGCGTTCTGGGCGCTCATGGCGATCGGGCGCTTCGGTGCCGCGACCCTGCGCCGACTCGCGGTGTCGCCGGTGGGGATCCTGGTCGCCGCAACGAGCACCGCTGCGGTGCTGATGGCCGTCACCGGGATGCTGGTGGAGTCCGCCCCCGGGGGCGCGCTCGTCGCGCTGGCTGTGGTGGTCGTGCTGCTGGCCCCCAGCTACGGGCTCATCCTCGGCCTCGCGCTCGACCGCCTCGATCCCGCTCGCAGCGCCGCCGTAACCGGTGCTCTCGTCGCATGCGGCGCCGTCGGCGGCACGTTCGTGCCGACGGTGATCCTCCTGATCGGACGCGACCCCGCGTCGAGCGCGACGTTCTTCGTGTCGGCGGTGCTGTGCGCGCTGGTGCCGGTGCTGATGCTCGTCGCCGGCCGGGCGCCGCGGAAGACGCCTGCGGCGCACTGACCTCTTCTCCACATCGCGCAACCTCCGCGACCTCTTCACAGATGCTGGAATACCGGCGCGCACACCGGGATGAGCGGCGTAACGTCGTCGATGTACCCGGCCGAGTAAGGAGAGCACGCGTGTCCACGGAGATCCTCGCGACCATCATGAGCGCCGTCGGCGTCGTGGTGACGCTCGGCACGAGCATGTTCGTCGGCGCCGCCTGGATGGTCCGCCGCATCGACGCCGTCGACGAGAAGCTCAGCACCCGCATCGACGCCGTCGACGAGAGACTCGGCACCCGGATCGACGGGGTCGAGGAGAAGCTCAGCACCCGCATCGACGCCGTCGACGAGAAGCTCAGCACCCGCATCGACGCCGTCGACGAGAAGCTCAGCACCCGCATCGACGCCGTCGACGAGAAGCTCAGCACCCGCATCGACGCCGTTGCCGCCGACGTCACCGATCTCAAGATCTCCGTGGCCCGCCTCGAAGGGCCACCCCGGCACCTGCTCACCGCGGGACGAGGATGAGACAGTGAGCACGGAGACCGTCACCATCGTCCTCAGCGCGATCGGCGCCGTGCTCACCCTCGGTACGAGCCTGTTCGCCGCGGGCGCCTGGATGGTCCGCCGCATCGACGACCGTATCGACGCCGTCGAGGAGAAGCTCAGCACCCGCATCGACGCCGTCGCCGCCGACGTCACCGATCTCAAGATCTCCGTGGCCCGCCTCGAAGGGCCACCCCGGCACCTGCTCAGCGCCCACCGCTGAGCTGAGCAGCGCAGTCGGAGGGAGCTACCGCAGCACGAGGGCGGCGGCTACCGCAGCACGAGCGCGGCGGCGCCGATGAGCGGCCCCTCGTCGCCCAGCCCAGAGCGCACGACTCGGGCGCGCCGCGAGTATTCGTGCGCCGCGCTGGCAGTGAGCGCTGTCTGCACGAGGTCGATGTAGTCCTCGGACACCCGCGAGAATCCGCCGCCGATCGCGACGACGTCGAGGTCGACGAGGGTCGCGGCATCCGCCAACGCACCGCCTACTTCGCGGGCGGAGCGCTCGATCGCCGCACGAGCGACAGTGTCTCCGGCGGCTGCGTCACGGGCCAGATCCTCCCCGGTGGCACCGCTCCAGCCCTGCGTCTGCGCCCAGGCGGCGCTCGCCGGCCCGGAGGCGATCTCCTCCAGGGTCAGACCACCCTCGCGACGCACCTGACCCAGGTGGCCGGCGTTGCCGGTGGCCCCGGGGATATAGGCGCCGTTCGCGACGAACCCGCCGCCGACACCTGTCGAGACGACGATCGACAGCGAGGCGCCGGCGCCCTGCGTGGCCCCGAGCCAGGATTCGGCGAGGGCGAGCGCACCGCCGTCGTGACCGAGCAGAGTGCGCACGTCGCGCCCCAGCACCGTGGACGCCGCCGCGCGCACCGAGTCCTCGAGACGGAACCCGCGTGCCAGGGGCATGTTCACGGGCATGATCGCCCCGACCGTGCGGTCGATCGGTCCGGCGCTGCCGACGCCGGCCCCGACGAGTTCGGCGTCCGCGGGTAGAGCCGCCAGCGCGTGCTCGACGATCGCGACCACCGACGCATCGAGTGAATCGAGAGTGGCTTCGCGACCCGTCGCCTGTCGACTCCGGCTTCCCTCGACGAGCCGGCCGTCTTCGCCGACGAGCGCGGCTTCCATCTTCGTTCCGCCGACGTCGACGGCCAGGGCGTAGCGCGTCACTGCGGGTCGAGTCCGAGGTCGTCGAGGTCGAAGGCGGCACGCCACTCGAGACCCTCGGCTTCGATCGCGGCCTGCGCCCCGGTCTTGCGGTCGACGATCACGGCAACGGCAACGATCTCTGCGCCTTCCTTGCGCAGGGCCTCTACGGCCTTGAGCGCCGACTGCCCCGTGGTCGAGGTGTCTTCGAGCACGACGACACGCTTGCCCTTGACGTCGGCGCCTTCGATCTGGCGGCCGCGCCCATGGTCCTTGGGCTCCTTGCGCACGACGAACGCGTCGAGCGGGGTGTCGGTTGCGACCGAAGCGTGCAGCACCGAGTTCGCGATCGGATCGGCACCGAGCGTGAGGCCACCGACGGCCACGACGTCGAGGTCGCCGATCAGGTCGAGCATGATGCGACCGATCGCGGGAGCGGCGCGGTGGTCCAGCGTGAGCTTTCGCATGTCGACGTAGTACGTCGCCTTCTTGCCGCTGGAAAGGGTGAAGTCGCCGTGGAACACCGCCTCGTCCTTGATGAGGTCGAGGAGCGTCTGGCGGTCTGCGTCGAGTGCGGTCACGGCATCCAGTGTAGGAGCCTGGGGCGCACTGCGCGGATGCATGAGGTTTGACCGCATGCATGAACGTCCGGCCATGCGGCTCATGCATCCGTTCGGTGGCCATGCAGGTGGTGGCCATGCAGGTGGTGGTCATGCAAGGTGGTGGTCATGCAAGGTGGCCGTCATGCAGGTGGCCGCCACACAGGTCGCGGGCGACGGACCCAGTGCAGGCTCGGGTGTCGGATCCCGCAACTAGGCTTGACGCATGCGCTTGGCCACCTGGAACGTCAACTCCATCCGCACCCGCGTCACCCGCACCGTCGAGTTCGCCGTCCGCGAGGACATCGACGTGCTGGCGATGCAGGAGATCAAATGCAAGCCGGAGCAGTTCCCCTACGGACCGTTCGAGGAGGCCGGGTACCACGTCGAGGTGCACGGGCTGAACCAGTGGAACGGCGTGGCGATCGCGAGCCGCCTCCCGGTCACCGACGTGCGCACCTCGTTCGACGGCATGCCGGGCTTCGCGAAGGGGCATGAGGGGCCGGATGCGCCGCTCGAAGCACGTGCGCTCGGCGTGATGGTCGACGGCGTGCGGGTGTGGAGCCTGTACGTGCCGAACGGCCGCTCGCTGGAAGACCCGCACTACCTCTACAAGCTGCACTGGCTCGAGCAGCTGAAGAGATCGACGGCAGCCGAGCTGTCGGCGAACCCCGATCTGCCCCTCGCCCTGGTGGGCGACTTCAACATCATCCCGTTCGACGTCGACAACGGCGACCCCGACATCGTGGTCGGCCGTTCGACCCACGTGTCCCCGCAGGAGCGCGACGCGTTCTTCGCGTTCCAGGATGCCGGGGTCACCGACGTGGTACGCCCCCTGATCCCGGAGGGCTTCACCTACTGGGACTACCAGCGCCTGAAGTTCCCGCGCAACGAGGGTGTGCGCATCGACTTCGTGCTCGGTTCGCGCACGCTGGCCGAGGCCGTGCAGGGCGCGTCCATCCACCGCGACGAGCGCAAGGGCGAGCAGCCCAGCGACCATGTCCCGGTGGTCGTCGACCTCGACAGCCGTCGTCTCGGGACGGGCGGCGCCGATGACGACGACGACATGCCGATGATCTTCTCCTGATGGCCGATCACGTGCGCGTGCGGCTGATCGCCACCGATCTCGACGGCACCCTGCTCGATTCGTCGTCGGCCGTCACTCCGCGCACCCGCGCCGCGCTCGACGCCGCCCGAGCCCGCGGGATCCACGTGGTCCCGGTCACTGCGCGCCAGCCGATCGGCCTGCGTGCCATCGCTGCGGATGCGGGGTTCGACAAGTGGGCGCTGTGCAGCAACGGCGCCTATGCCGTGCGCCTCGACGACGGGCGGATGCTGTTCGCCGAGGAGCTGCCACCCCAGACGATCCGCGCGCTCGCCGAAGCTCTGCGCGCGAGCATCCCCGGCCTGCTGTTCGCGAGTGTGCGCGATGCCGGAGAGACGTTCGTGGCCCAGGACGGCTACGCCGCGATCGCCGCCCTCTCCGACCACAAGCGCGACCCCGCCACGATGGGCGGTGTCCCACTGGAGCAGGTGCTGTCCGCGCCGAGCCTGAAGTTCGTGATCCGCCACCCCGAGCTCGCCCCCGCCGCCCTGTTCGACACCCTGCGCTCGCTCGGACTCACCGGCTTCGAGGCGACACTGTCGGGCGCCCCGTTCGTCGAGGTCATGGCGGAGGGCGTCTCCAAGGCCACCGGCCTCGCACGACTCTGCGAGCATCTCGACATCGACCGCGCCGCCGTGGCGGCCTTCGGCGATGCGCTCAACGATGTCGAGATGCTCCGCTGGGCAGGGCACGGCGTCGCGATGGCAGGCGCCGAACCCCTGGTGCAGGATGCGGCCGACGAGACGACAGCCTCGAACGACGAGGACGGTGTGGCGCAGGTGATCGAGCGGCTACTCGGCTGACGAGCATTGCCCCGCAGGTCGTCAGTGCGGGTGCCTTCGACTCATATGCCAACGGAGCCGGCGAAACGCGAGTCAGGTCGTGTCGCGCCGGGAACAGGGCTCGGAAGATACATCGCCTTCCGGTGTCAGCCACTCACCGGGAGCGAGGCCGCCTTCCGGGATCCTGAAGAGCGCAGACGTAACCTGTCCCAGCGCTTCGTTCATGTCCAGGAAATAGCGCACGCCGGGTTCAAGGGTCGGCTTCAGGCTGACACTGTCGACAAGACCCGGATTGTCGCCGCCGACCAGGAGGATCTCGCGGGATGCGACCGAGAGGTCTCCGGACGCATCCCAGATGTGCTGGCGTCCTTGAACACCGGGAAGGTCAGGTCGTTCCTCCACATAGACCTCGGTGATCGTTCGAGCCTCGCATACCGCGACCAAGAGGTTCTCACCGTCAGTGCCCAACTCGTACGGCCCGTGCTGATATGCGGTCTCACATCCCGCGAGAACGAGCACTGCTCCTGCCACGGAGGCTAGCGCAATCACACGATGTGAGCGCGTTCGCATCAGCCGCATCGCTCGTACCCTCCTCCTGGAAGCGCCGATCTCTCGATCGGGTTGAGGCATCCAGCCCTCCCCCATGATCGCAGGCTGAACATGAGCGGCAGGTCCCGGAAGCAACGCGCTGCAGCAAGGGTGCTCTTGAATGCCCCTTCGAAGTCTTCTCAGCTCAGGAACGCATCCGCGCCAGTGAAGATTCCGAAGCCGATGAAGAGGATACCCACCACGAGCATCCTCATCGGGCTCGTCTCGGGTGGCGTCAGATCGTCGGCCAGTGGCGCTCCCTACATCCGCTCGATACCACGGTGGAAGACCCGTTTCATCACTCTCTCGTCGATGATTGAGATGGCACGGACGACGCGTTCCTGAGCCGTCGACCTCGTCTCAGCATGAGCAGCAGCCCGACCGCCGCGAGGCCGAGTGCCATCGTCACGGTCGAGACCGGAGCTTCTCCGCCCGTGTCGGCCAGCCCTGCACCTGGCGTTACCGCACCGCCTGCAGGATCGGCCGCCGCCATGATGATCAGGGGTCCGCTGGCGAACTTCGACGTTCCGAGCCGGGCGAGGATGTAGTGCTCGCCGACGACGGCGTCGAGGGGGATCCGGAAGGCTCCCGTGAAGCTGCCGTCGGCGTCCGCGGTCAGAGTACCCAACCTCAGTTGCTCGGGCTCCACGAAGAACTCCAGCAGCGTCCCCGGGACGAAGTTAATGCCCGAGATCTGGAGCAGCTCACCGGCGCGCACGCTGGTGGGCGAGAGCGTGATCGTCGGGACGCGCCCCGTCCCGCACTCCACGGTCAACGTCACATCGAGGTCGGTGAGATTCCCGCCAGCTCCGAGTTCGAAGGGCGTCGCGTTCTCCAGCGTGTGCGCGCCCCCCACGAACTGAGTGCAGAATCCCTCCGCTTCGACTCCGATGCGGTAGGTGCCGGCGGGAAGCGGTCCCCCGCTCTGAGGCACAGAAGGATCGACACCGCCGAAGATGTAAGCGCCTGCCGCTGTCGTCGTCGCGATCGGGTACCAGCCGGACCCGCCCAAGAGGTAGGCCGTGACCTGCGCCCCGCCCGCGGGGAGCGCGCCGCCGTCGCTCTCCACGGTCCCCTGGATGTTGCCTCCGCGCGCGAGGTCGAAGTTCACACCGATGCGGTCGGCGTCCGCAGTGAGCTCTACCGGAGCGGCGACTCCCGGCGTCGTCGCCGTCGGGTAGTACTGGGGGGCGAAGACGAGACCGGCAGCCGCTCCCGAAGCGCGCACGGTGTACACCCCCGAGGGAAGGTCGAGCCGGTAAGCGCCGTCCGCAGCAGTCGTGGCCGTGCCCGCCACCTGGCCGTCGGCAAATGCCTCGACGACCAGCCCCGCAGCGGGGGCGCCGTCCGCGCGCACTGTGCCGGTGATCGCCGTCACCGCGGCGGGTGCCGCCGCGATGGCGACCACCTGACCCGCGGTCGCCGTGACGTCGACGGGATCGACCGACCCGACGTCGCCTTCACCGTCGACGGTCACCGTACCCGCGGCGGACTCGTCGACGCGGAGCGAGGCATCGATGTCGTCGATCATCTCCCCGCCGACGGCGACGATGCGCTGTGCGCCGCTCCAGTCGGCGGCATCCTTCCAGAACTCCGAGACGAGGTCGGGGGCAGCGGAAGCAGGTGCGAAGCGAACGACGTACTCGCCCGCGGGAAGGTCGCCGACGGTATAGTCTCCGTTCGCGTCCGTGATCGCGTCGTACGTAGACCCACCCTCGCTGTCGGAGATGTCGACGCTGACGCCTTCGACGGGAAGCCCGCTGTCTTCGCGGGTGACGCTCCCGGTGATCGTCGTCGTGGCGATGACGTCGGCCGGGGCTGAAGCGGCTGCGCCCCCGACGACCAGCACCGCCGCGAGAGCGCCCGCGCTCAGTCCTCGCAGCCGCGCCCGGCGGACGGCATGACGTGACTTCATCGGTGATTCCCCTCACGATGGGATTCGAATCGCGCGAGCGGCTCTGCCCTCGCGACCCCGTGCGGGGAGTGGGCCCCGCACCGTGCGCCCGACGATATCCCACGAGCCGCCGGGAGGGAACACTCTGGGAACACTCGAGTGTCGGCGTTACCTGTCCGTGATCACCCGAAAGTGCCGACCTCCGGCACCCGATCGGTCCGTGCGTAGCGCAGCAGTGTCACTCCGGCGTCGTCGGTGATCGGCGGCTCGAGTAGACGCAGCACGCTCGGCGACGCACCATCGTCGAACACCTTCTTGCCCGCGCCGAGCAGCAGCGGATACACCCAGAGGTTCAGCTCGTCGAAGAGACCCTCAGTGAGCAGCGTGTGCACGAAATCGATGCTGCCGATCACATGCACTTCGCGATGGGCCGCCCGTATCGCCGCGATCTCCGCGGCGAGGTCGACACCGACGCGCGTGCTGCCCTCCCAGTCGAGCGCGAGATCCGCATCCCGGGTCGCGACGTACTTCGGCACGCGGTTGAAGAGCGTGCCGATGTCGCCGGACTCGCCCTCGGTGTGATGCGGCCAGTACGAGGCGAAGATGTCGTACGTGCGCCGACCGAGCAACAGCGCATCGAGACCGCGCATGCCCTTCTCGATCTCGGGTCCGACGCCGGAGGAGGGGTATCCGGCCTGCCACCCGCTGAACCGGAATCCGCCCGACGTGTCCTCATCGGTGCCGCCGGGACCCTGGGCGACTCCGTCGAGAGAGGTGAAGAGATCGATCAGGATGCGACCGGGTGTCTGTTGTTCATCCGGGTGTCTGTTGTTCATCAGCATATTGGTCGTTCATGTCGTGCTCCCTACTGTCAATCGTTGGATGTGGAAGGTGTCTGCGAAAGACTCCAGCAGCGCTTCATCGCCGCGGATCACAGCGACGAGGTCCTGTGCCAGCGCTTCCGCCGGGGTGACCTCGCCGCCGATCAACCGACGGATGCCGGGGCCGGCAACGATCACCGCATCCGGTTCTCCTTCGGGGATGCGCCCGCCGACGGGAGGTGCCGGAGGGGCGAGCTGCGCGACGCGGAGCTCGCCGTCGCGCACCGATGCACGGAGGGCGACATCGCCGACGTGCAGTTCGTACTCCGCGTCCAGCGCGCTCTCGGCGACGAACGCCGTGCGCAGCGCCATCGTGAGGGAATCGGCCGTGACGACGTCGCCCTCGTCCGGGTCTCCCATCGCCTGGAAGCCCCAGCGTCCGAGGGCGAGCATGATCGGTTCGAAGGAGCGCCCGTACGGGGTGAGCTCGTACACGAGTCCGCAGTTCAACAGCGGCACACGTCGCACGACCCCACCCTCCTGCAGCTCTTTCAGTCGCGTGGACAGGATGTTGGTGGGGATGCGCGGCAGACCCTGCTTGAGGTCGGTGTACCGACGCGGTCCGACGAGCAGATCACGGACGATGAGCAGCGCCCACCGCTCCCCGATCAGCTCGACGGCCGTCGTCACACCGCAGTACTGGCCGTAGCTGCGCGCCGCCATGTCAGGCCGACGTGGCGGTGTCGGCCACGTGATCCGGGCCGTTCTCGATGGCTTCGGGCGTCATGTAGAGGAAGCCGAGCGAGTTGCCGTCGGGGTCGTCGAGGTCACGCGAGTACATGAAGCCGTAGTCCTGTACGGGCTTCGGCTCGGCGCCACCGGCCGCCAGACCCTTCGCGAGGATCGCATCGACCTCCTCGCGGGAGTCCTGGCTGAACGCCACCGAGACCTGGACGACCTCGTTCGGGTCGGCGATGGGCTTGTCGGTGAAGGTCGAGAAGAACTCGCGCTTGAGGATCATGAAGTAGATGTCCTCGCTCCACACGACGCACGCCGCATTCTCGTCGGTGAACTGGGGGCTGATCTCGCAGCCGAGCGCGGTGTAGAAGGCCTTCGCGCGCTCGAGGTCGGTGGTGGGCAGGTTGACGAACACCTTGGTCATGATGGCTCCTCCGGAGGTGTGAGCTCATCGGTCGGTGAGCCCGTTGAGGTAGAGCTTGTTAAAAACAATCACGCTTGTCAATAGCAAGTTCGAGTCGATCCCCCACACGGGGGATGCGGCGCCGCCACGGCCCGCCCTACGGTGGAGGGATGTCCGCCGCCCCGTTCATCCGCACGCCGACCGAGCGCGAACGGCGCAGCGATCTCGTGCTCGCCACCGTGCTGTTCGTCGGTGCCGTGCTGAGCGCAGCGCTCTCCTCGATCGCGGAGATGTACGGCGACGAACAGGCGCCGCTGTGGACCGCCCTCGTGTACGCGGCGGTCGTCACCGCTCCCCTGGCCGTGCGCCGGCGCTGGCCAGGCACCGTCGCCGTCATCGTGGTGGCCACCTACTTCACCGCGGTGACGATCCGCATCCCCGAGATCTACGTCGGCAACATCGCCATGTTCATCGCGATCTACACGGTCGGCGCCTGGATGAACAACCGCCGGCGTGCGCTCATCGTGCGCGTCGGGATCATCGTCAGCATGTTCGTGTGGCTGCTGATCACCATGTACCGCGACGCGATCCGCGAGGCGGACAAGGCGGATGTGATCGCCGGAGCCATGTCGCCCTACGTGGCCTTCATGCTCATCCAACTGCTGCTGAACGGGCTCTACTTCGGCGGCGCCTACTACTTCGGCGAGCGCTCGTGGGCAGCGGCGGCACAGCTGGCCGTGCTCGAGCAGCGGACCGCCGAGCTCGAGCGCGAACGCGAGGTCACCGCGGCCCAGGCCGTCGCGCTCGACCGGGTGCGCATCGCCAGAGAGCTGCACGATGTCGTCGCCCATCACGTGTCCGTCATGGGCGTGCAGGCCGGGGCCGCGCGCCTGGTGCTGGAGCGGGATCCGGCGGAGGCCTCTCGCATCCTCACGGGCATCGAGGGGTCGGCGCGCGACGCCATCCACGAGCTGCGCCAACTGCTGGAGACTCTGCGCGCACCGGGCGGAGAGACCTCGGACGCCGCCTCGACCCTGAACCTCGACGACGTCGCCGAACTGGTCGAGGCCTCGACCGAAGCGGGGCTTCCGACCGCGTACACGGTCATCGGAGACCCGACACCCGTCCCGTCTCTCGTCGCCGTGAACCTATACCGCATCACCCAGGAGTCGCTCACGAATGCTCGCCGTCATGCGGGACCCGATGCGACCGCCGACGTCCGAGTGCGCTACGACGGCGACGGCGTCGAGGTCGAGATCGTGAACACGGGGCGCCCCGTCTCGCAGCTGCGTCCTGGACTCGGACAGCTGGGGATGCGGGAGCGTGCCGCGGCCTCCGGCGGCACGCTCGAGGTGACGCCGCGTCCCTTCGGAGGACTGCGCGTGCGCGCCCGTGTGCCCCTTCCCGTCGCCTCGGTCACACGCGAATCCGTCGCACACGAAGCGAGCGTGCGCCGATGACCGGATCGATCCGCGTGCTGCTCGTCGACGACCATGCGCTGCTGCGCGCGGGCTTCCGCACGATCCTCGACACGCAGCCCGACATCGAGGTGGTCGGCGAGGCATCCACCGGGGCAGAGGCCGTTGAGCAGGCATCCGCCCTCCGCCCGGACGTCATCATGATGGACGTGCAGATGCCCGATATGGACGGCATCGAGGCGACGAGACGCATCGTGGCCGACCCCGCGACCGAAGCGGCGATCGCGATCGTCACCACCTTCGATCGCGATGACTACCTGTACCAGGCGCTCGATGCCGGAGCTGGCGGCTTCCTGCTCAAGAACGCCGGTGCGGAAGACCTCATCGCCGCCGTCAGGGCGCTCGCCGCCGGGGACGGCATGCTCGCGCCCGAGGTGACCCGCCGCGTGCTCGCCCGCTTCACCGCGACACCTGCTCCGACGGTCTCGCCCACGGCGCCGACCGGGGGCGGCGGTGTGTCGAACGTCGTCATCGCCGAGCCCCTCACCGAGCGCGAGGCCGAGGTGCTGACCCTGCTCGCGGATGCCAGGAGCAACGCCGAGATCGGGCAGGCGCTGTTCATCGGGGAAGCCACCGTGAAGACGCACGTCTCGCGCATCCTGCAGAAGCTGGGGGCACGCGACCGTGTGCAGGCGGTGGTGCTCGCGCATCGCATGGGCCTCGCCTAGGACGGCGTCGGCCCCGACTCCGCGGTAGCCTCGGAGCCATGCCCGACGCCGCACCCCTGTCCCGCCCGATCCTGGCGGGAGTGGTGACGGCACTCGTCGGGTTCACGAGTTCGTTCGCGGTGGTGCTGACCGGACTCGACGCCGTCGGGGCGGACGCGGCGCAGGCGGCCAGCGGGCTGCTCGCGGTCAGCCTCATGATGGGTCTCGCATGCGTCGTGCTCGCATGGCGGTATCGGATGCCGATCACCGTCGCCTGGTCCACGCCGGGGGCCGCCCTCCTCGTGTCCACGGGCACGGTCGAAGGCGGTTGGTCTGCCGCGGTCGGTGCGTTCCTGGTCACCGCCGCGCTCATCCTGCTCACCGCGCTCTGGCCCGCACTCGGCGCCCTGATCGCTCGCATCCCTCCGTCCATCGCGCAGGCGATGCTGGCCGGAGTGCTGCTGCCCCTGTGCCTCGCCCCGATCACCGGCCTGGTGGCGAACCCCTGGGGCGTGGTGCCCGTCGTGCTCACCTGGCTGGTGTTCGCGCGGCTCGCCCCGCGCTGGGCCGTGCCGCTCGCGTTCGCCGCTACGGCCGTGGTGGTCGCGGTGTCCCTGATCGGCGATGGTGCTTCGTTCGATCCGCGTCTGCTGCTGCCGCGCCTCGAGTTCACCGCTCCCACGTTCACGGTGGGCGCCCTCGTGGGTCTCGCGCTGCCGTTGTTCATCGTGACGATGGCGTCTCAGAACGTCCCTGGCGTCGCGATCATGCGCAGCTTCGGATACGAGGTGCCGTGGCGCCCGGCCATGCTCGTCACCGGGGTCGGCACGGCGCTCGGTGCGACGGCGGGCGGGCACGCCATCAACCTCGCCGCGATCAGCGCCGCGCTCGCCGCCTCGCCGGACGCCGACCCCGACCCGAAACGGCGGTGGGTCGCCGGGGTCTCGACCGGAGTGTCCTACCTCGTGCTCGCCGTGTTCTCGGCGGCCTTCGCCGCGCTCGTGGTGCTGGCACCTGCCGCCGTCATCCCCGCGGTCGCGGGCCTCGCGCTGTTCGCCGCGTTCGGATCGTCCGTGCAGCAGGCCATCGACGACCCGGGTGAGCGCATCCCCGCCGTGGTGACGTTCCTCGTGGCCGCGTCAGGAATCGCCGTGCTCGGAGTCAGCGCCGCATTCTGGGCCCTCGTCGCCGGCCTCCTCGTGCGCACGGTGCTGCACACCGCGCGCCGCTGACCGCCCTCCTCCCCCGCTCGGGTGATCCTGCGGAGTCCGCCATGCGGGGGATGTCGGGAGCAGGTGCGCTCCGTAGCGTGAGGGTATGACCACAGGAATGCTCGAACTCTCCGGCATCACCAAGAGCTACGGCTCTCGGCGCGTGCTCGATGATGTGTCCTTCACGGTCGCCCCCGGGCGGCTCACGGGCTTCGTCGGCGGCAACGGCGCCGGCAAGACCACCACCATGCGGATCGTGCTGGGACTGCTGTCGTCGGACGGCGGTCGCGTCGATCTGGATGGCGCCCCGTTGACGACTGCCGACCGGCGCCGCTTCGGCTACATGCCGGAGGAGCGCGGCCTCTACCCGAAGATGAAGGTGCTCGAGCAGATCGTCTACCTCGCACGCCTGCACGGCTTCGGCAAGCAGGAGGCCATGGAGCGGGCGACCTCGCTGCTCACGGAACTCGGGCTCGGCGAGCGGCTGAACGACACCATCGAATCGCTCTCGCTCGGCAACCAGCAGCGCGCGCAGGTCGCCGCCTCGCTCGTGCACGACCCCGAGGTGCTCATCCTCGACGAGCCGTTCTCCGGCCTGGATCCCCTCGCCGTCGACGTGGTCGCGGGTGTCCTGCAGTCCAGCGCGGCCAAGGGGGCGTCGATCCTGTTCTCCTCCCACCAGCTCGACGTGGTGGAGCGGCTGTGCGACGACCTGGTCATCCTCGCCGGTGGCACGATCCGCGCGGCGGGCTCGCGCGACGCACTCCGCGCCGAGCACGCGCGCGACCGGTACGAGCTGGTCTCGGCCGGAGACGCCGGGTGGCTGCGCACCGAGCCCGGTGTCACGGTGGTCGACTTCGAGGGCGGCTACGCCCTGTTCGACGCGGACGGCCCGGAGACGGCCCAGCGCGTGCTGCAGTCCGCCGTACAGCGTGGCGATGTCGCCAGCTTCGCCCCCAAGCATCCGTCCCTCGCCCAGATCTTCAAGGAGGTCATCCAGTGAGCACCCCCTCCCCCGTTCGCAGCTCGAACGGCATCTGGCTCGTCGCCGAGCGCGAGATCGGATCGAAGCTGCGCAGCAAGGCCTTCCTGATCTCCACCGGCATCCTGCTGGTCCTCGCCCTCGCCGGCATCCTGTTCGGCGGGTTCGCGAGCAAGAACACCGAGACCACGCCGATCGCCGTGACCGCGGAGACCGCCTCCGCCGTCTCCGCCATCCCGAACGTCGAGGTCACCACGGTCGCCGACCGGGCCGCAGCCGAACAGCTCGTGCGCGATGACAAGGTCGATGCCGCGGTGATCGAAGGCGACGGACCGTCGGGATACACGATCATCGCGATGCAGGATCCCCCGGGCGAGATCGTCTCAGCCCTGTCGATCGCTCCCGAGATCGTCAGCCTCGAGCCCGCGACCACGAACCCGCTGCTGCGGTACTTCATCGCGATCGCGTTCGGCCTCGTCTTCATGATGGCTGCGGCGACGTTCGGCGGCACGATCGCACAGAGCGTCGTGGAGGAGAAGCAGACCCGCGTGGTCGAGGTGCTGCTCTCGGCGATCCCGGCCCGCACACTGCTCGCGGGCAAGGTGATCGGCAACACCGTGCTCGCGATGGGGCAGATCCTCGCCCTGGCGGCGGTCGCCACCATCGGTCTGATCGTCACCGGTCAACGGGAGGTGCTCACGACGCTGGGGGCGCCCATCATCTGGTTCGCGATCTTCTTCCTGTTCGGCTTCATCCTGCTGGCGGCGATGTTCGCGGCCGCGGCGTCGATGGTCTCTCGCCAGGAGGACATCGGGTCCACCACGACACCGATCACGATGCTCATCATGGCGCCGTACATCCTGGTCATCGTCTTCAACGACAACCCGCTGGTGCTCACGATCATGTCGTACGTGCCGTTCTCCGCCCCGGTCGGCATGCCGATGCGCCTGTTCGTGGGAGAGGCGCAGTGGTGGGAGCCGCTGCTGAGCCTCGTGATCCTGCTCGCCAGCTGCGTGGCCGCGATCGTCATCGGCGCGAAGATCTACGAGAACTCGCTCCTGCGCATGGGCTCCCGCGTCAAGCTCCGCGAGGCGCTGCGGGGTTAGCCCCCCTCCCTTGCCGCCGAGACCCATCCCGCACGCCGAAACCCACCGTCGCAGACGTCAGCGACGGTGGGTTTCGTTGTGGCCGATGGGTCTCGGCGAAGGGTCAGGTCAGATCACGCCGTCGGCCAGGGTGGTGGGGTTGCCGAAGCGGTGGTTCGTGATCGATACGGCCTGCTCGTGCAGGAACGGAAGCATCTCGACCCGTCCCGCCCCGGTCACGGCGTGCGACCAGACCGCCACATCCGGGCTTCCGTCGAGCGCCTCGTGCAGCGCCGCGGCGTCGCCGCCGACCAGACGCACGCGGTGCCACGAGTTCGCGGTCTTGGCGTAACGCTTGGTCCACGCCGCGTCCGATTCGTGCTTGACGGTCACGCCGTGCGCGCGGAGGGCCTTCTCGACGCGAGAGGGCAGAGCGGGAGCCGACACCGTGAACGGGCTGCCGCTGCGCAGGGCGGCCGCGAGCACACGGAGGCCATCCACCAGAGGAGCGTCGTCGGCGATGCGCACGTCGACGGCGACGGGACGGTAGCGGAACAGGTTGCGCTCGACCCCGAGGCCGGACTTGTCGCTCACGGCGCCGAACTCGTCGATCCAGGCATGCTCGTCGGATGCGGCAGCACGCTGCAGCCACTCGGCCTCGGTCGCGTCCACCTCGGAGGACGCCGCCTCCAGCAGTGCCCGCACGACGGGGACGACGGCCGCACCCGGCGCCGCGGCCGGGAGCTCGGCCGGCGTCCACTCGCCGAGACCGAAGAGGTAGTTCGGGCCACCGGCCTTGGCTCCGGCGCCGACGGCCGAGCGCTTCCAGCCGCCGAACGGCTGACGCTGCACGATCGCCCCGGTGATGCCGCGGTTCACGTACAGGTTGCCGGCTTCGACACGGTCGAGCCAGGTGGCGACCTCGTCGGAGTCGAGCGAGTGGATGCCGGCCGTGAGACCGTAGTCGACCGCGTTCTGCAGGCGCAGCGCCTCGTCCAGATCCTTGGCGTGCATGATGCCGAGCACCGGCCCGAAGAACTCGGTCAGGTGGAAGTACGATCCCTCGCGCACACCGGTCTTCACGCCGGGCGTCCACTGCTTGCCCTCGTCGTCGAGCTTGCGCGGCTTCACCAGCCAGCGCTCGCCCTTCTCGAGCTTCGTGAGCGCCGTGAGCAGCTTGCCGTTCGCGGGCTCGATGATCGGACCCATCTGGGTGGCGGGGTCATCGGGCAGGCCGACGCGCATCGAGGTCACGGCATCCACCAGCTGACGCTCGAACCGCTTCGAGTCGGCGACGGATCCCACGAGGATCGCGAGCGACGCGGCGGAGCACTTCTGCCCTGCGTGGCCGAACGCACTTCGGGCCACATCGGCGGCCGCGAGGTCGAGGTCGGCGGACGGGGTCACGATGATCGCGTTCTTCCCGCTGGTCTCGGCGAGCAGCGGCAAGTCGGAGCGGAACGAGCGGAACAGCTGCGCCGTCTCGTACGCACCCGTGAGGATCACACGGTCCACCGCGGGGCCGGCGACGAGGCGCGTGCCCAGGTCGCGCGACGCGAGGTCGACGAGCGCGAGCAGGTCCCGAGGCACCCCGGCGGCCCACAGTGCCTCCACCATCACGGCGCCACAGCGCTGGGTGAGCTTGGCCGGCTTGATGATCACGGCAGAGCCCGAGGCCAGGCCCGCGAGCACACCGCCGGCGGGGATCGCGACCGGGAAGTTCCAGGGAGGAGTGACCACGGTGACCTTCGACGGCACGAACTCGGCACCGGAGACGGTCTCCAGGTCCTTCGCGCGCTCGGCGTAGTAGTGCGCGAAGTCGATGGCCTCGCTGATCTCGGGGTCGGCCTCGGCGATGGTCTTGCCCGCCTCGTGGGCCATGATCTCGATCAGCTGACCGCGACGCGCGGCGAGTTCGTCGCCGGCGCGGTGCAGCACGGCGGCACGGTCGGCGGCCGGCAGCGCGGCCCACTTCTCGGCGGCCGCGGTCGCCGCGGAGAAGATGCCATCGAGCTCGGCATCGGTCTCGACCTTGGCGAGCGCGATGGTGTCGAGTCCGAGGGTCGATCCGACCGAGCGGCCGAGGATCTCCCGCCCCCAGGCACGGTTCGCCGCGATGGCGGGGTCAGTGTCGGCCTGGTTCGCGAAGCCCGTGGTCGTTCCCGCGGGAGCCTCAGCTGTCCGATCCTGCACCCGATGGGCGGCGGGGACGTACTGCGGATCGTCGTTCGCGAGCGCGGCAAGCGAACGCTCGAAGCGCTCCCGCTCCCGGGTGAGGAGCGTGGGGTTGGAGGCCAGTTCGAACACCGCCGACATGAAGTTCTCCGGGCTGGCGTTCTCCTCGAGGCGGCGCACCAGGTACGCGATCGCCACGTCGAACTCCGCCGGGTTCACGACCGGCGTGTAGAGCAGCAGACGGCCGACGTCCTTGCGGACGGCTTCGGCCTGACCGGTCGCCATGCCCAGCAGCATCTCGTACTCGACGAGGGGGTCGGCGCCGGTCGGGTCGGCCACCCCGCGCGCCTGGGCGAGCAGCCAGGTGTAGGCGATGTCGAAGAGGTTGTGACCGGCGATCCCGATGCGCACGGCGTCCAGGCGCTCGGGCGTCATGGCCCAGTCGAGCACCCGCTTGTAGTTGGTGTCCGAGTCCTGCTTGGTGCCGTAGGTGGCGAGCGGCCAGCCGTGGATCGCGGCGTCGACCTCCTCCATCGCGAGGTTCGCGCCCTTGACGACGCGCACCTTGATCGGCGCTCCCCCCTTGGCGCGGCGGGCAGCTGCCCACTCCTGCAGGTGCTGCATCGCGCCGAGCGCGTCGGGGAGGTACGCCTGCAGCACGATGCCGGCTTCGAGGTTCTCCAAGCCCGGCTGGTCGAGGATGCTCGTGAAGGCCGCGATCGTCAGGTCGAGATCGCGGTACTCCTCCATGTCGAGGTTGATGAACTTGGCCTTGCCCTTGGCCTCGGCACGCGCGGCGAGCTCGTAGAGCGGGGTGAGCTTCTCCACGACGTCCGCCACGGCCTCGTCGAACGACCACATCGACAGCTGGCTCACGACGCTGGAGACCTTGATCGACACGTAGTCGACGTCGTCGCGGGCCAGGAAGTCACGGGTGCCCTGCAGGCGGTGTCCGGCTTCCCGCTCTCCGAGCACGGCCTCGCCGAGCAGGTTGAGGTTCAGGCGGTTGCCGCTCTTGCGCAGCTTCGCGATGGCGGGGCCGAGCTTGGACGGAGTGGCGTCGAGCACGAGGTGCCCGACCATGGCGCGCAACACACGGCGGGAGATCGGCACGACAACGCCGGGGAGCTTCGGCGCCCAGAAGCCGCCGGTCTTGATCGCGGCGCGCAGGTATCCGGGCAGCAGCGACGGGGTGATGTCGCTCAGCTCGGCGAGCTTGCGGCCGGCGACGCGCAGGTCTTCCGGGCGCATGACGCCGTCGACGAAGCCGACCGTGAACGCGAGTCCGTTCGGGTCCTTGAGCACCTCGGAGAGGCGCTGGGCGGCCGGCTCGACGGGGTGGGTCTCGCTCTCGGCGAGCCAGCGCTGCACCAGGGCGGCGACGTCTTCGGTGCGGGGGGTGGTGGTGTCGGCGGCGACAGGCATCGGTGGGACCTTCCAAGAGAGCGCACACCGGGATTTCGTGTGCGGCTGGATCATTGTCCTGCCGCTCGGTAGGCTCCGTCTATCAACCGATTTGCGTGGATTCTGTTCAGTTCCACTGAACGATAGGCGCCGAACGAAGGACCCGCCGTGCTCGACGTGAACAGACTGCGGATGCTGGTGGAGCTGTCGCGTCGAGGGACACTGTCGGCCGTCGCCGATGCCCTGTCCTACAGCAAGGCATCGGTGTCGCAGCAGCTCAGTGCGCTGGAGCGCGACGTGGGCGTGCCGCTGCTGCGCCGGGTCGGGCGCGGGGTGCAGTTCACGCCGCAGGGGAACGTGCTCGTCGCCGAGGCCATCGGCATCCTCGACCAGCTCGAGCACGCCCAGGTCGCCGTCGCCGAGTCCCTGACCGAGGTCACGGGCACCGTGCGCATCGCGGTCTTCCAGTCCACGGCACACTCGCTCCTGCCCCGCGGGCTCGAAGCCCTCAAGGAACGTCATCCTGCCCTGCGAGTGGAGGTCACGGAGTCCGACCCGGAGACCGGACTCGTCGGAGTGTCCAGCCGCGACTTCGACCTCATCCTCGCCGAGCAGTACCCGGGCCGCACACGCCCGATCCACGCCGACCTCGACCGGGTGGTGCTCGCACACGACGCGATCGCCCTCGCGCGGCGGCCAGGGACCCCCGCGCACCCCGACGCCGTCGCCGCGCTGTGGTCGACCCGCGACGAACCCTGGGTGCTGGAACCTGCCGGCACCGCGTCGCGCGCCTGGGCGGAGCAGCTGTGCCGCACCGCCGGGTTCGAGCCCGATGTGCGCTTCGAGATCGCCGACCTCACCGCCCACGTGCGGCTGATCCATGCCGGACTCGCAGTGGGACTGCTGCCGGAGCTCGTGTGGGCGGGTGACACCCCGACGGTCGACCTGGCACCGCTGCCGCAGGAGCCTCGGCGCGAGATCTTCTCCTCCGCGAGGCGTGTATCTGCGGACGCTCCCTCGATCCGCGCCGTGCGCAGCGCACTCGCCGACGCGGCCTCGCACGACCTCGCCGCCTAGCCTCGGGGTCTGCGCCGCCTTCGGCATCCGCGCCGCCTTCGTGAACCGCGGAGTAAAATGTCAGAGGTTACCTCGACATGTCCTCTTCCACGCGCACCCGCTCCGGCCGGAACCCTCCCGCACGGATCCCGCTGAGCACCCTGGCGATCGCGCTGGGCCTCGCCGGCGTCGCGTCGACCTGGTCGGCGGCCACCGCCGTCGCTCCGGTGCCCGCTTCCGTTGGCCCTGCCTTCTGGGGCCTGTCGGCGATGGCGACGATCGGACTGCTCGCCGCGCACACCGTGAGAGGCGTGCGCAGCAGCACACCTCTGCGCGCGCAGCTCCGCGACCCCGTGCAGGCACCGTTCGCCGTGATCCTCCCTCTGGTAGGGATGCTCATCGGCATCCGGCTGCTTCCCTCGCTCCCCGTCGCGGGCTCGACGATCGTGATCGCCTCGATGACCAGCACCGCGGTGTGGGCGGGCTGGCTGGTGAGCACCTGGATGGCCGGCCGGATCGAGCTCGCCGCGATCCACGGCGGGTACATCCTGCCGCCGGTCGCCGGCGGATTCATCATCGCGACCGCCGCGGAGGCACTCGGGCTGCCGGGGCTCGGATGGGCGGCGTTCGGCGTCGGATGCCTCTTCTGGGTCGTGATGACGACGCTCGTGCTCGTGCGCCTGGTCGCCGGCCCCCCGCTGCCGGATGCGCTCACCCCCAGCCTGGCGGTGCTGATGGCCCCGCCGGCCGTCGGCGGACTCGCGCTCTTCGCCCTGACCGACGGCATCGCATCGCCGCTCTCGTTCGCGTTCGCCGGTCTCATGACGCTCCTCGTCGCCGCGCAGGTCGCCACCATTCCGCGTTACCGTCGGCTCCCCTTCACACTCGGCTTCTGGTCGTTCACCTTCCCGGTCGCGGCCGTCGCGACCTACACGATCTCCTGGCTCGACGTCGCCGAGGTGTCGTCCGCCGGCCCCGTGGCCGTGGCGCTCGCGATCGCCGTCACGCTGTTCGTCACCGCGATCGGCATCCGGTCGCTGCGGGATCCGGCCATCGAGGGCATCCGGACGATCCGGGAATATGCATGCACATACATCTGTTGGCTCCCGTGTACCCGGACGAAGGAGTCCGATCCACTCCTTCTGAAAGGCACTTCTGTGAGCACCCCCGTGATCGACCGCACCGCCCCGACCGAGCACCCCGTCCTCGACGTCCTCGCCGGCCGCTGGAGCCCCCGCGCCTTCGACGCGCAGAACTCGATCGACGAGGCCAAGCTCGCGACCGCCCTCGAGGCCGCCCGCTGGAGCCCGTCCGCCAACAACATCCAGCCCTGGCGCTTCATCGTCGCCCGTCGCGGCACTGCACTCCACGCCCAGGTCGTCGATGCCCTGATGGGCTTCAACCAGGCATGGGCCGGCAACGCCGCGGTGCTCGTCGTCGCGATCGCGGAGACCGCCACCACCGACGGCACCCCGATCACGCACGCACTCTACGACCTCGGCCAGGCGGTCGCGCACTTCTCGGTGCAGGCCCACCACGACGGCCTGCTCGTGCACCAGATGAGCGGCTTCGACCCCGAGGTGGTCCGTGAGTTCGCGGACCTCGAGGCCCGGTTCGTGCCGGTCACGGTCTTCGCCGTCGGCGAGTTCGGCGACATCGAGGCCCTGCCCGAGGTGCTGCAGCAGCGCGAGGTCGCCCCGCGCGTGCGTCGCCCCATCGACGAGACGGTCGTCCTCAGCGCCTGACCGCTCCCGCCGACGCTGTCAACGGGGTCTCCGGTTTGCCCGGGGGCCCCGTTAGCGTGTGCGGATGGATATGCTCCGCATCACCGGCGCACGGACGAACAACCTCCGCGACGTCTCCGTCGTCGTCCCCAAGAAGCTGCTGACCGTCTTCACCGGGGTCTCGGGTTCGGGCAAGTCGTCGCTGGTGCTCGACACGATCGCCGCCGAGGCGCAGCGGCTCGTGAACGACTCCTACTCGACGTTCATCCGGTCGCGACTGCCGCAGCTGCCCACTCCGGACGTGCAGGCGATGGACGGTCTGACGTTCACGGTGCTGATCGACCAACGTCGGTTCACGGGCAACGCGCGCTCGACCGTGGCGCCGCGACCGATCTGGCCTCGCTCGTGCGCCTCGTCTTCTCCCGTGTCGGCGAGCCGTCGGCCGGCTACTCCCCCGCGTACTCGTTCAACGACCCCTCCGGCATGTGCCCGACCTGCGAAGGGCTCGGCACGGTGTACGACATCGACATCGATGAACTGATCGACCCCGAGAGGAACATCGACGAAGGCCCGGTGCGGTTCAGCCTGTTCCGTCCAGGCGTGTACCGCTGGAAACGCTTCGCCTACTGTGGACTGTTCGACCGCGAGAAGCCGCTCAAGGACTACACGGCCGAGGAGATGGACCAGTTCCTCTATGCCGACAAGCTCAAGCTCGAGGACCCCGACCCGCGTTTCCCGCAGAGCGCGCGCTTCGACGGGGTCATCACGCGGATGCGCGACGTGTTCCTCAAGCAGCGTCCGGTGAAGATGTCAGCCTCCGTGCGCGAAGAGCTCGACCGACTCGTGACGCATCACACCTGCCCCGACTGCCGCGGCGCGCGCGTGAACGAAGCCGCGAGGGCCAGCCTCATCGCCGGGCGCTCGATCGTGGACTGGATGCGCATGCCGGTCTCCGAGCTGCACGCGCTGCTCGAGGAGTTCGACGACCCACGGGTGGCACCGGCGGTCGAGGGGATCCGTCATGCGCTCGACGCCCTGCTCTCGGTCGGCCTCGGCTACCTCGCGCTCGACCGCGAGTCGGCGACGCTGTCCGGCGGCGAGGCGCAGCGCGTCAAGATCGTGCGACACCTCGGCAGCGCGCTCACCGACGTCACCTACGTGTTCGACGAGCCGAGCACCGGGCTGCACCCCGCCGACATCCAGCGCCTCGTCGCCCTGCTCCAACGACTGCGCGATGCCGGGAACACGATCCTCGTCGTCGAGCATCACCCGCAGGTGATCGCGGTCGCCGACCACATCATCGACCTCGGTCCCGGTGCGGGGTCTGCCGGTGGGCTCGTGCAGTTCGAGGGGACGCCGGCCGAGCTCAGCGCCGGCGACACACTGACGGGGCGCCTGCTCGCCGAGCCGTTGCCGATCCGTCGAGCGACACGGGCACCGTCGGGCCGGATCACGGTGCGGGATGCGCGCTCGCACAACCTGCGAGGTTTCGACGTCGACATCCCGTTGGGCGTGCTCACGGCCGTCACGGGAGTCGCCGGTTCCGGCAAGAGCTCGTTCGCGACCGCGGAGCTGCCACGCCAGCACCCGGACTTCACGGTCGTCGGACAGGAACCGCTGCGCGGCGGCGTCCGATCCACGACCCTGAGCATCCTTCGCATCGCCGACACCGTCAGGGCGGTGTTCGCGGATGCCTCCGGCCTCGACCCCTCCTGGTTCAGCTTCAATTCCCGCGGGGCGTGCCCCACCTGTCGCGGCCGCGGCCACATCACGACCGAGCTCGCGTTCCTCGACGACGTGTCCCTCCCCTGCGATGCGTGCGGCGGGCTGCGCTTCAACCCGACCGCTCTGGCCGTGCAGGTCGACGGCGCCACGATCGCCGACGTGCTGGCGGCGCCACCGGCCGAGGTCAGCGCCCTCTTCTCCGCCCATGCCGACGTGGTCGAGGCCCTGGCCTGGGTGCAACGCACCGGACTGGGATACATCCCGGTCGGCCGGTCGCTCGACACGCTGTCCGGCGGGGAGAAGCAGCGTCTGCTGCTGGCCCGCCACCTCAGCGATCCGCACCGCGACCGAGCGGACCGCATCATCCTCGACGAGCCGACCTCCGGCCTGCACCCCTCCGACGTCGACACCATCAACCTCCTCTTCGACGACCTGCTCGAGGAGGGAGCGACGCTGGTGGTCGTGGAGCACAACCTGCGAGTGGTCGCCCGTGCCGATCACATCATCGACATCGGTCCGGGAGCGGGATCCGACGGCGGGAGCCTGATCTTCAGCGGGACGCCGTCCGAGATCGTGCGTGACGACGACTCCCTCACCGGTCGCGCACTCGCCGCGGCCTCCGGTCTGCGCGGCTGAGCCTGCACGAGAGTGCTGAGCCCGCACGTCAAAGCCGAGACCCCACGTCAAAGCCGAGACCCCACGAGAAGAGGGACCCGCGGATCACCCGCTGGTCCCTCTTCTGTGTCCGAGCGGTTCAGCTCAGTCGTGGCGTGTCAGTCCTCGAGGAGCTCCGCCTCGATCACGTCATCCTCGTCGGAGTCGGAGTCGGAGTCGGCCTCGGGCTCCGGCGTCGTCGAGGTGAGCACGAGGCCCATCCCGTCGGCGGCCACGTCGACGCGAACCGTGTCGCCGTCGTGCACGTTGCCCGAGAGCAGAGCGGTCGCGAGCTTGTTCTGCACCTCGCTCTGGATGAGGCGGCGCAGCGGACGCGCACCGAACATGGGGTCGTACCCGCGCTCGGCGAGCCAGGCCCGCGCATCCGGAGTGACCGCGAGGGTGAGTCGCCGGTCCTTCAGCCGGTCGTGCAGCTGGTCGACCGAGAGCTCCACGATCTGTGCGAGGTCGTCTTCGCTCAGCGCCGAGAACATCACGATGTCGTCGAGGCGGTTCAGGAATTCCGGACGGAACGCCTGCCGCACGAGCGCCATCACCTGGTCGCGTTTCTCATCGGGTGCGAGCACGGGGTCGATGAGGATGGGCGAGCCCAGGTTCGAGGTGAGGATCAGGATCACGTTCGAGAAGTCGACCGTGCGCCCCTGCCCATCGGTCAGCCGACCGTCGTCGAGCACCTGCAGCAGCACGTCGAACACCTCGGGGTGCGCCTTCTCGACCTCGTCGAGCAGGATCACACTGTACGGCCGGCGACGCACGGCCTCGGTCAGCTGACCACCCTGCTCGTAGCCGACGTACCCGGGAGGGGCGCCGACGAGCCGGGACACCGAGTGCTTCTCGCCGTACTCCGACATGTCGATGCGCACCATGGCGTGCTCGTCGTCGAAGAGGAACTCCGCCAGCGCCTTGGCAAGCTCGGTCTTGCCGACACCGGTCGGGCCGAGGAACAGGAACGATCCGGTCGGACGACCGGGGTCGCTGATCCCCGCGCGCGAACGGCGGACGGCGTCGGACACGGCCTTCACGGCGTCCTTCTGCCCGATCAGGCGCTTGCCGAGCTCGTTCTCCAGGTGCAGCAGCTTCTCGCTCTCGCCCTGCAGCAACCGGCCGACGGGGATGCCGGTCCACGCGGCGATCACGGCCGCGATGTCCTCCTCGGTCACCTGCTCGTTGACCATGCGAGGCTCGCTCGACGCGGTGGCCTCCGCCTGCTCGGCCTCCGCGATGTCGCGCTCCAGGCGCTTGATCGTCTCGTACTCGAGCTTCGAAGCCTTCGTGTAGTCGGCATTGCGCATGGCGAGGTCGCGCTGCGTGATCGCGTCGTCGAGCTGCTTCTTGAGCTCGCCCACCCGGTTCAGACCCTGACGCTCGCGCGCCCAGCGGGCTTCGAGCTCGGCGAGCTGTCGCTCCATGCCGACGAGCTGCTCGCGCAAGGCGCTCAGTCGCTCCTTGGACGCAGCGTCCTTCTCGCGCTTGAGGGCGAGCTCCTCGAGCTTCATCCGGTCGACCTGACGCTTGAGCTGGTCGATCTCGACCGGAGACGAGTCGATCTCCATCTTGAGCCGCGACATCGACTCGTCGATCAGGTCGATCGCCTTGTCGGGCAGCTGACGCGCGGGCAGGTACCGGTTCGACAGGGCCGCAGCCGCAACGAGAGCACTGTCGGAGATGGTCACCCCGTGGTGCGCCTCGTACCGACCCTTGAGGCCGCGGAGGATCGCGATCGTGTCCTCGACCGTGGGCTCTCCGACGTAGACCTGCTGGAAGCGGCGCTCGAGCGCTGCGTCCTTCTCGATGAACTCGCGATACTCGTTGAGGGTCGTTGCGCCGATCAGTCGCAACTCGCCGCGGGCCAGCATCGGCTTCAGCATGTTGGATGCCGCGACCGAGCCTTCACCGCCACCGGCGCCCATCAGCACGTGCAGCTCATCGATGAACGTGATGACCTGCCCGTCGGACTCGGTGATCTCCTTGAGCACCTGCTTCAGCCGCTCCTCGAACTGCCCGCGGTACATGGCGCCTGCCACGAGGGCGGAGATGTCGAGCGTGACCAGCTCCTTGTCCTTGAGGGACTCGGCGACGTCGCCGGCGACGATGCGCTGGGCGAGGCCTTCGACGACGGCGGTCTTACCGACGCCGGGCTCGCCGATCAGCACGGGGTTGTTCTTCGTGCGTCGGGTGAGCACCTGACTGACCCGACGGATCTCGCTGTCGCGTCCGATCACGGGGTCGAGCTTGCCTTCGCGGGCACGGTCGGTGAGGTTGATGCCGAACTGCTCGAGGGCGGACTGCTGCTCTTGGTTCTGGTTGCCGGTCTGCGGGGTGGTCATGCGCTCCTCCTGGAGTTGCTCCTTCTGGTCGTCTCCCGTCCACCAAGTCGGAGGACGGGGATCAAAGTTGAGTCTTATTGACTCAAGTTTAGCACTCGCCGAGATTCTCCTCCAGTCCGTCCGCCTCGTCAGCGCTCCCGTCCGATCGCGTCCCAGATCGCGGACGCGACAGCGCGTTTGGAGCCGGAGACGGTCGCCGCCACCGCACCCCCGGGGCCCAGGATGTGCACGGCATTCTCCGCGCTCTCGAACCCGCGCTCCCAGCCGACCTCGTTCACCACCAGCAGGTCGACACCCTTGCGCTGCTGTTTGCCGCGAGCGCGAGCGAGCAGTTCGGCCTCGTCCTCCGGAGTCTCGGCTGCGAAGCCGACGACGAGCTGACCCGGGCGACGTGCAGAGGCCAGGGCTGCGACGATGTCCTCGTTCTCGATCAGCTCGATGGCGGGCACCCCGCCGCCCTCCTTGGTGAGCTTGCGCTCCGAGACCGCGACCGGTCGGTAGTCGGCGACCGCGGCGGCCATCACGATCACGTCCGACTCTGCGGCCTCACGCTTCATCGCGTCTGCGAGCTGGGTCGCGGAGCCCACGCCGACGACGCGGATCGACGGATGCCGCACGTCGGCGAGCACGTCACCCGAGATGTTCGCCGACACCAGGGTCACCTCGGCTCCGCGAGCGGCCGCCTCCGCGGCGAGCGCCGCACCCTGCCGGCCGCTGGAGCGGTTGCCGAGGAAACGCACGGGATCGATCGGCTCGCGAGTGCCGCCGGCCGAGACCACCACCCGCACGCCGGCGAGGTCACCGGGAGTCAGCAGCGCCTGCGCGGCGGCGAAGATCTCCTCGGGTTCCGACATCCGGCCGGGACCGCTGTCACCACCGGCGAGCTCACCGTCGGCAGGACCCACCAGGTGCACACCGCGCTCCCGCAGGGTCGCGATGTTCGCCTGTGTCGCCCTGTTCCGCCACATCTCGGCGTGCATCGCCGGAGCGATCAGCACCGGGGCCTCGGTCGCGAGCAGGGTGGTCCCCAGGAGATCGTCGGCGAGCCCGGCAGTGATCTTCGCGATCGAGTTCGCGGTCGCCGGCGCCACGATCACGAGGTCGGCCGCCTGACCGAGAGCCACGTGCCGCACCCGTGCCACATCCTCGTGCACGCTCGTTGTCACGGGGTGACGACTGATCGCCTCCCATGTAGGCAGCCCGACGAAGCGCAGCGCATCCGCGGTGGGCACCACGGTCACGTCGTGGCCGCCCTTCGTGAGCAGGCGCACCAGATGCACCGTCTTGTACGCGGCGATGCCGCCTGTGACTCCGACCACGATGTTCACGTCTCGATTCTGCCCCAGCATCCACCGCCGCGGGCCGACGATCGTTCCGCCGATCTAGACTTGATGCCGTGTGCACGGTCGTGATCGATGTCGAGAATGCCGGATCCGCACGACTTCTGGCGGTCCGCGACGAAGACCCGCTGCGGGCCTGGGACTCCCTCGGAGCCTGGTGGCCGGACGACTTCCCGGGCGTGGTGGGTATCCGCGACCGCCGAGCGGGCGGCGCGTGGCTGGCCGCGAACCCGGCAGAAGGACGACTCGCCGTGCTGCTGAACCGCGCGGACGTGCGTGACCTCCCCGCAGCTCACGCGGTGTCCCGCGGCGCCCTCGCTCTGGAGTCGGTGACGGGCCGATCGCCGGTCGCACCGCTGCCGATGCACGGCTTCAACCTGCTCGAGGTGGGCCCCGCCGGCGCGAGAGTGCTCTCGTGGGACGGCGTCGAGCTTCGCGAGACACCCATCGACCCCGGAACGCACATGATCGCGCACGACGATCTCGACGATGCGACGACTCCGCGGATCCAGGCGTGGCTGCCCGAATTCCGCGCCCTGGGTCCGACCGCCGACAGCGACGACTGGACGGCCGAGTGGACGGCCCTGCTCGCATCTTCGACCGCGCTCCCTCCGGAAGACGACAGGGCGATCATCCGCGACAACCGGCCGCACGGCTACCCCACGCAGTCCCTGCTCTACTGCATCGCCGCCGTCACCAAGGACGGGGTCGAGGTGCGCGACGTCGCACTGCCCGCACCGGCGCACTGGTCTGAACACTGAATCCGGCCTGAACACTGACCCTGGCTGAGCAGCGACCCCGACTGAACACTGAATCCGGTCTGGACACTGAATCCGGCCTGGACACTGAATCCGGCTGCGTGATGGACCCGCCCGGCTCAGGCCGCGGGCACCGCGGATTCCTCGGCACAGGAGAACCGCGCACGGTAGGCGGTGGGGGTCAGCCCGAGCACTCTCGCGAAGTTCTGCCGCAGCACAGCCGCTGAACCGAATCCGCACTCGTCGGCGATGTGCTCGAGCGGCAGGTCGGTGCGCTCCAGCATCCGCTGCGCGTGGATGATGCGCTGACGCGCGAGCCAGGCCGCCGGCGTCGCGCCGTATTCGGCTTTGAACCGGCGGGCGAACGTGCGCGGCGACATGAGGGCCCTGGCCGCCAGCTGGTCGACACCGAGGTCTTCGCGCAGGTGCTCGACAGCCCAGTCGGCGACCGCGGCGAGCGAATCGGTGGGGACGACGGGGATGGGGCGATCGATGAACTGTGCCTGGCCTCCGTCGCGCTGCGGGGGCACGACCATCCGGCGGGCGATGCGGTTGGTGAGCTCGGCACCCACCTCCTGCCGGAGCAGATGCAGGCAGGCGTCGATGCCCGCCGCGGTGCCGGCACTCGTGATGATCTTGCCGTCCTGCACGAACAGCACGTCGGGGTCGATGTCGATCTGCGGATACATGTCGGCCATGACGTGCGCGTACATCCAGTGCGTGGTGGCGCGTCGACCGTCGAGCACCCCGGCAGCGGCGAGGATGAACGATCCACTGCACACGCTCATCACCCACGCGCCGCGGTCGACCGCATGGCGGGCGACGTCGACCAGAAGCGGATCCACGTCGCCCCAGTTCTCCCGGGGAAGAGGGCAGAACACCACGAGGTCGGCTTCGTAGGCGAAGGCCAGATCGTGCTCGACGTTCACCGAGAAGCCGATCTTCGACGTCACGACGCCGGCACGGGGAGCGACGATGCGGAAGTCGAAGTTCGGCACCCCGTCATCGGCGCGGTCGAGGCCGAACGCCTCGCAGGCGACGCCGAACTCGAAGGGCGCGAACCCGTCCTGGATGACACAGGCGACCGTCTTCATACACACTCCCGGTTGGCAGTTTTCATACGTTCAGAGTCTATTCTGCCACTCGTGGCGGTTCGGCATCGAACGTAGCGTTTCTGCCATGATACTCCTCATCGCACTCCTCGCCCTCGCCGCGTGGGCCACGACCGCCACCTTCGTCGAACTGCGCCGCGACGGATACCGTCGCACCCCGACCGACTGGACGCGCCTCGCAGAACGCGATGTCGGGCAGCAGGCCGAGTCGGGGCACGGTTACCGCTGACCAGCACCATGACCGCGGGGGCTACGCTCGTCGTCATGAGCGAGCCTCAGCGACCTTCCGGTCCCCCCGCCCCGCACCTGCCCGCGTCTCCGCAGTACCCGACGACATCGCAGAACCCCGCAGCATCGCAGAACCCCGCAGCACCGCAGAACCCCTCCCCGCAGTACCC